>JALHPW010000012.1 GCA_022842255.1 Saprospiraceae bacterium
ATAAAATGTTTCATGGCAAAGACTTTTGCTGGTGAAAAGGGTATGGGTGTTATTAAATTTGCATGCAAGGTTATGGCAGAAATTTGAAAATACCACTTGAAAATCAAGAAGATGGCAAAAATGCATCCAAAAACCTTACACAAACGAATCAAACTACTAATTTCTTGCACGGTTGCAATCCATCATTCCAGTTACTTTTGCGACATGTCAAGACCTCTCATTCTCGTCACCAACGACGACGGCATCGTAGCACCAGGTATCCGCGCCCTCGTGGAAGTAGCCGCCACACTGGGCGATGTAGTTGTGGTAGCGCCAGATTCACCACAAAGCGGCAAAGGCCACGCCATTACCATCCACGACCCACTCCGACTCAAAAAAGTCAATGTCTTCCCCGGTATTGAAGCCTGGGAATCTTCCGGCACCCCCGTTGATTGTGTCAAACTGGCCAAACACGTGGTACTCAAGGGCCGCCCTATCGACCTCTGTGTGTCTGGGATTAACCATGGAAGCAATGCCAGCATCAACATCATCTATTCCGGCACCCTTTCGGCGGCTATGGAAGCAGCCCTTGAAAGCATCCGTAGTATTGGTTTTTCTTTGCTCGACTTTAGCTTCGATGCTGATTTTGAACCCGCAAAACCATGGGTAAGGCGGGTAATGGAGTTTATGCTTGCCCGGCCATTTCAACACGGGCAACTCCTCAATGTCAATATCCCCAAACTTCCAGCCAACCAAATCAAGGGACTTCGCCTTTGTCGGCAAGCCGATGCGCGATGGGTTGAAAACATGGTGGAAGGGCGCGACCCTTCCGGACAACCCTATTATTGGTTAAGTGGGGAGTTTATCAACAACGACTTGTCTGATGATACAGACGTTTGGGCCTTGGAAAACGGCTATATCTCCGTAGTACCCTCCATGCACGACTTGACCAACTATCCCGCAATTGTGGCACTAAAAGATTTGGAAAAGGGATAATGACCAAGTGGTTCATAACTCATCGTTCATAGTTCATAGTCAATAAAATGCTCCAACGCGACGAAATCTGGGTAGGCCTGCTTTACGGCCTGCTTCTCCCTACAGCAGGCTTTCTACTGCTGTATAATATCTTTTCACTGCTTGAAATCAAAGGCGCAGCCAGTGGTGCTGGGTTTTCCGAAAACTTTCGGGAACGTACGCTCGCCATTGTAGCCATCGCGCTCAATTTGTTCATCCTCAGTCGGTTTCGAAAACTTCGCTGGGAACGCGCCATGCGTGGTGTGGTCATTGCAACCTCCCTACTAGCCTTGGCATGGCTGTTCCTTTATGGCATGAAGTTGTTCTAACCCGGCAAATACCCTTCACTTTTTTGCAGGGTTTTGAGGAAAAGCATCATTCTGGCTTCCAGGTTGCTCCAAATTCCTCTACCAATTTGTTGTCGTAGAAGTCTGCTTTTTCGAACAGAGACCGGAGTAAATCCTGACCGGTTTCCTCATTGAGGTATCGGTCGAATATCAGCAAGGAGAGCACAATATCTTGTTCGTGCACACTCAAGGTTAGTGCTTCGTTTGCGTAGTTTTCGCGCAGCAGGTACTCATAAAGCGGTTTGATGTCTTTTTTGGGCAATTCACAGAGTAAAGCATCCGCCGACAACAACCCGGATTTATCGTGGTAGGTAATGATAATCGTTGCACTACCATGCTTTATTTCCCATGCATTTGGACCGGAGCGGCTCAGCATCACATCGTGACCAATATTTCCAATCAGGGTTTCGATGGTTTTGGCCGTCCCGGAAGGGATATACTCCTCAACGGACGACGGCAATTCAGCTTTGTGACCACAATGAGCACAATGCTTGTTCTCCACGGTAGCCTCGGTCAGAATGTTGAGACAGGCAGTACATCGGCTTGCATTGTCAGACGCCACTTCGGCAAATTGGTCCAGGGTCTCCTTCAAAAATCGGACTGGAAGGGAAAATCCTGTATTGTCACCATCCCGAATCACGAAGGTATTGATTCCTACTACCTCTCCGTCCATATCAACCAGTGGCCCGCCTGAATTTCCAGGGTTAAGTGCCGCATCGATATGGAGGTATGGAATTCCGTTCATCAACTCTGCCGTATTGGATACGATTCCGCTCTTGAGCGAAAATTTGAGTCCAAACGGGTGACCAATAGCGGTAACAGCATCACGTTCCCGCAAGGTTTTGGCCGTGCCAAGTCGAATCACTGGAAGCTCTGCACCATTTTGGGGTGCATCCAAAAAAGCAAGGTCGTATTTTGAATCAATGTAACGAACTTTGGCAAGTTGCTTTTTGAATCGAGCGCCTTCCACAACTACAGTACGGTTGCCCTCAACCACATGGTGGTTGGTGACAATAAGACCACTTTCGCGCAAAAAAAAGCCTGTTCCAGTGCTATATGGAGTAGCTATTTGAACAATGGTATTCCGGTAATCTTCTACAAAATCAGGCATAAGGAAGGATTAGGACGGGCGAAAGTACGGCTTGGATTGGGTTTGTAGCGACTTTGACCTAAACGAAAAAAGAGGCGACACCCAATAGGGTACCGCCTCCTTTATTATTGGAACGAAATTGCTTACGCAGCTTCTTCGTCTTTCTTTTCTTCTGTAGCCTCAGGCGTTGCATCCGCTGCTTCTTCTGCTACTTCAGCTACGGTTTCTTCTGCAACCGCTGCAACTTCTTCTGTAGCAGCTGCTACGGTCTCTTCTACTTCGGCAGCTACTTCTTCTACTACTGGAGCTGCTTCAACCGTTTCAACCACCTCTTCTGCAGCTTCCATTACTGGAGCTTCAGCAACAACTTCTTCCTCTGCTACAACAGGCGCTGCTGGTTCTGCAGCAACTGCGGCTGCGGCAACTTTTTTACTGCCACCACGACGGGTTTTCTTCGTCTGACGTACTTTGCCCGCATTCGGGTTGTAGGTTTCATTGAAGTCGACCAGTTCAATCAGCGCGGTTTCAGCTCCATCACCACGACGGAATCCGAGGCGAATAATACGAACGTATCCACCTGGGCGATCGCCCACTTTTTCAGCTACGGTACCAAAAAGTTCTTTGATGGCCTCCTTGTTTTGGAGATAGCTAAAAACAATACGGCGTGAGTGGGTAGAGTTGTCTTTTGCCTTGGTAATCAGTGGTTCCACATAGCGACGAAGCGCTTTTGCCTTAGCGAGTGTGGTGGTAATGCGCTTGTGCTCAATCAGCGAAATGGTGAGGTTGGCAAGCAGGGCGCGGCGGTGTGCGGCGGTGCGCCCGAGGTTGTTAATTTTGTCTCCGTGTCTCATTGTAAGTGTACCCTTTGTTTAGGTGGCGGCACTGGCGCAAGAGAGATGTATGATGTATAATATATGATGTGAAAATCAAGATTATACAAAAGCCTCATAATCTAATCTGCTTCAAACAGTTACCGCACTTTTGTTGTGTAAAATGTTAGCATTATGGTGTATGAACTCTTATACAATGCCATTTACTGCATTATGCATCATAGTTCATACACCATTCATTATTCTTCGTCCAACTTATACTTCGCCAAATCCATGCCGAAGGTCAGATTCTTGTCTTGTAGTAGTTCCTCAATTTCTACCAGCGACTTCTTACCAAAGTTGCGGAACTTAAGGAGCTCATGGGTATCATAGCGCACCAATTCAGCCAAAGTGTTGATTTTAGCTGCTTTTAGGCAGTTGTAAGCACGAACACTCAAGTCGAGGTCTTCGAGCGAGGTTTTCAACAGCTTACGCATGTGGAGGATATGCTCGTCCACTACGCTTTCTTCACGATTGGTAGGCGTATCAAACGTTATATTCTCATCCGTGATGAGCATCAAATGTTGAATCAGGATACGGCTTGCTTCGCGGATGGCATCTTCTGGGTGGATTGTACCATCGGTGCGAATATCAATCGTAAGTTTTTCGTAGTCGGTACGTTGACCAACACGGGTGCTTTCTACCCGATATGCAACGTTTTTAATGGGCGTATAAATAGCATCGATCGGAATAACCCCGATTGCTGCATCCTTTGGAGCGCCATCTTCGGCTGGTTGGTAGCCGCGGCCTTTGCTGATCGTAAGTTCGAGTTCAAGGGTCACCGAAGGCTCCATGCGGCAAAGCAGGAGGTCGGGGTTCATGATTTTGAACACGTTGGTAAATTCCTCGATGTCGCTGGCACGAAACTCTTCTTTACCGCTAATGGTCAGATAAATTTTCTCCTGTGGGTTTTTGTCGTCTTGCACCACAGGCTTGATGCGCACCTGCTTGAGGTTGAGCACAATGTCCACCACGTCTTCAACCACACCCTTAATCGTCGCAAACTCGTGGTCAACCCCACCAATGCGAACAGCGTTGATGGCGTAGCCTTCGAGAGAGGAGAGAAGAACGCGGCGAAGCGAGTTGCCGACCGTTTGGCCGAAACCCGGCTCCAAAGGTTTGAACTCGAAAGTGCCCTCAAACTCAGTTGCTTTTTGCAACAGGATTTTGTCAGGCTTCTGGAAATTGAGAATACTCATATGTGGAATGCTCCGAGAGTGTTGGTGGGAAAAACAAATTTGATTTCGAGGGCGGGTAGGATTGGGATACTTGGGATTGGCAAACGCGAAAATGGTTGGCCCTCTTTTTGAGGGCCAACCGATTTCGTATTGCTATCCTTTATTTCGAGTACAACTCGACAATCAACTGTTCGTTGATATTTTCTGGAATCTGGTCGCGCTGTGGGTATGCCAGGAAGATGCCCTGCATCTTATCAACATTCCACTCCAGCCAGCCATATTGGCGTACATTGTTGGTTTTAGCGCCAACATGGGTGGTTACAATTTCCAAACCTTTCGACTTGCCGCGAACAGCAATGACATCGCCTGGTTTGCAGGAGTAGGATGGGATATTCACCACTTTGCCATTTACGGTTACGTGACGGTGGCCCACCAATTGGCGTGCACCACGACGGGTTGGGGAAATTCCCAAACGGTACACCGTGTTGTCCAAACGAGCCTCCAAAAGTTGGAGCAAAATCTCGCCCGTAACACCATGTCGGCGCGTAGCGCTTACAAAAGTTTTGCGGAACTGGCGCTCAAGCACACCATAGGTGTACTTTGCCTTTTGCTTTTCTTTCAGCTGCCCTGCATAGTTGGAAGGCTGCTTTTTTTTGCGCGTCAGGCCATGTTGGCCTGGCCCGTATTTGCGGCGTTCGAACGCTTTGTCAAAGCCAAAAATCGGTTCGCCGAACGAGCGGGCTTTCTTGGTGGTTGGTCCAGTATAACGAGCCATTTTAACGGAATGTGGTCAATTATTTGAATATGGTCAATGGGACTAATGTGATAAATGCGGCACAATGACCTCATCCATCACATTGTTCACATTTATTAAACGCGGCGACGCTTTGGAGGGCGGCAACCGTTGTGCGGCATAGGGGTCACGTCGTTGATGACGAGCACCTTGATGCCAGATTGGTCAATGGCACGGATTGCAGACTCACGACCAGAACCAGGACCTTTCACGAATACCTCCGCAGAACGGATACCGGCTTCATGGGCGGTTTTGGCAGCATCGCTGGCAGCTACCTGAGCTGCGTATGGCGTATTCTTCTTAGAGCCGCGGAAACCCGCTTTACCCGCAGAGGCCCACGATACCACCTCGCCTTGCTTGTTGGTGATGGAAATAATGATATTGTTAAAGCTTGCGCGAATAAACACCATCCCTTCTGGGGTGATTTTTACTTTCCGTTTAACAACTTTTTTTGCTGATCCTTTTGCCATTGTATGGAAATGTGGTCAATTTTTGAATGTGGTCAATGTGTTAAATGTGATTAATGTGGTCCATTCAAACATATTGGCCACATTCCCACATTGGTCACATTTTACTTAGTTACTTTCTTTTTGCCGGCCACCGTCTTACGTTTGCCCTTACGGGTACGTGCGTTGGTACGGGTACGCTGACCGCGAAGGGGAAGCCCTTTACGGTGGCGAAGCCCACGGTAACAACCGATGTCCATCAAGCGCTTGATGTTCAATTGAACCTCAGAACGGAGTTGGCCCTCTGTCTTGTAGTCATCAGCGAGAATCCGAGAAATGGCCTTGATATTCTCGTCGGTCCATTCATCGGTTTTAGTGTCTTCACTAATGCCTGCTTTTTCCAAAATGGATTTTGCAGAAGACGGCCCGATGCCGTAGATATAGGTGAGGCTGATAACTCCTCTTTTGTGGCGGGGCAAATCCACACCTGCAATACGTGCCATATTTCTTTGTTGATTTGTTGAACAGGTGATTTGTTGATTTTGAATTGATTACTCAATAAGGGAAATCAACCAATCAACCGTCAATTAGCCTTGACGTTGTTTGAATTTAGGGTTCTTTTTGTTGATTACATACAGTTTGCCTTTGCGGCGAACAATCTTACAATCAACAGAACGCTTTTTGATGGACGGTCTGACTTTCATATCGTGTCGAGTTGTCTGTTTGCAAAAATTGGTACTCAGTCCGGGGTTACTTGTAGCGGTAAATGATGCGTCCTCGTGTCAAATCATAGGGCGACATCTCTACGGAGACTTTATCGCCTGGCAATATCCGGATGTAGTGCATCCGCATTTTGCCCGAAATAGTTGCCAAGATTACGTGGCCATTCTCCAATTGAACTTTGAAATTCGCGTTGGAAAGGGCTTCAGAAACCACGCCGTCTTGTTTGATAATATCTTCTTTTGCCATAAAAATCGGCCTCCTTGGATTTCGGGGTGCAAATGTCTAACTTTTAGGCAGCACTTCCTGCAAGTTGGGGTTATTTTTTATTTCGTCCAACAAATAAGCATGATCGGAGAGTATGTCCGCCTTGCCTTTTTTAACCACCACCGAGTGTTCAAAGTGTGCGCTAGGCATCCTGTCTCTCGTATGAATGGTCCATCCGTCGTCCGCTTGATGTACTTCTTTTTTTCCCAAATTAACCATTGGCTCTATCGCCAAGGCCAATCCTTCCATAATCAATGGTCCTTTTCCACGCTTCCCATAGTTCGGAACTTCCGGGTCTTCGTGTAAGGAACGCCCTACCCCATGCCCAACCAAATCCCGCACTACACCATAAGGATGCTTTCGTTCGCAATAATCCTGAACTGCTGCTGAAATATCCCCAATTCGCTTTCCATGTACTGCTTGTTCAATCCCGAGGTAAAGCGATGCGTAGGTAACGCGAAGCAATTCCAAAACCGGTTCTTCAACATCCTGAAAAGCAAAAGTGAAGGCAGCATCCCCATAAAAACCTTCCAATTCGACCCCACAATCCACTGATACTATATCGTTCTCCTTAAATTCTCGTTTGCTTGGAATCCCGTGCACCACGATATCATTGTACGAAACACAAAGCGATGCCGGAAAACCGTGATAACCTTTAAAAGCTGGTCTACCACCATGATCTCCGATAAATTCCTCTGCAGCTTTGTCAATCTCCAGCCCCGTAATCCCAGGTTTCAGAATACTTGCTACATGTGCAAGCGTTTTGGAAACCACCAAATTGGCGTTGCGCAGTAATTCTATTTCGGCAGCGGTTTTGTAAAAAAAACGCTTGCCTTCATTCCCGGTCGCAAATAAGCCCATGGTTTATTGTGGCTGCCCAACCTGGATACCCGAGGAAGAGCGGCCTTGAATACGACCTGATTTGATCAGACCGTCATATTTTTTGGTCAACAAATAACTTTCGATTACTTGCAAGGTATCCAAGGCTACCCCTACCATAATCAGCAAGGTAGTGCCACCGAAAAACAAGGCAAACTGTTGGTTGACCCCAAGTGTTGCAGCAATCGAAGGCAGGATACCCAGCAGACCCAAGAATATAGCACCAGGGAGCGTGATACGCGTCATGATGTTATCAATGTAGTCGGAAGTAGACTCCCCTGGTTTCACCCCTGGAATGAACGCGTTGTTCCGTTTCAGGTACTCTGCGTAGTTGGTTGGGTTGATCATCAAGGCCGTGTATACATAGGTAAACACCACGATGAGGGTAAAGAAAAGTGCATTGTAACCAAAGGAGTAGATGTCGCTGAACATCGGCACTCCCCCACCTGTAGCACCCGAACCAGAAAGGTATTGCATTGCAGTGGCTGGCAAGAACATCAGTGCTTGAGCAAAGATGATTGGCATTACACCAGCAGAGTTGATTTTCAAGGGCAGGTAGTCACGAGCACTTGCTTGTGGCATGGTGCCACCAGTACGTCCAACCATTCGCTTGGCGAACTGGATGGGAATCCGGCGCACCCCTTGAATGACAAGGATAGTGGCCAATACGATGACAAAGAAGAATGCCAGTTCTACAAAGAAGAGGAGCAATTTGTTTTCCCCAAAAAGCTTAACAAATTCAAAGGAGAATGCATATGGCAATCGAGCGATGATACCTGCTTGAATGATGAGTGAGGTGCCATTTCCGATACCTTTATCGGTAATACGTTCACCCAACCACATACAGAAAACAGTACCTGCCGTCAAAATGATGATGTTGGAGAACCAAAACAGGCCTTCTGGGACATCTGGAGAAACCCCACCAGGAATGCTACGCATCAGTTGGAGGTAACCTCCGCCTTGAACAAGCGTGATGGCAACTGTAAGGAAACGCGTGATTTGGTTCAAACGCTTACGGCCACTTTCACCTTCTTTGGTCTGGAGACGCTGAAAATAAGGCACCGCAAAACCCAACAACTGCACGATGATAGATGCCGTGATGTAGGGCATTACCCCCAAGGCAAATATTGCGGCATTGTCGAATGCTCCACCCGTAAAGATGTTGATAAGACCCAAGAGGTCGTTAGCACCACGGTTTTGGGCAGCTTTATCAAGTGCTGCCGGCACTACACCAGGCAACACAATGAACGTACCGACACGGTAAACCAGCAACAAAGCCAGCGTAAAGAGGATACGGTCGCGGAGCTCTTTAATGCTCCAGATATTTTTGAGAACGGTAAAAAATTTCATTACCGAAAGAGGATTTAAACGAGTTCGATGCTTCCACCGAGGGCTTCGATGGCGGCTTTGGCGGATGCCGAGGCGGCGTGTACTTTGATGGTCACTTTAGAGGCCAACTTACCAGTGCCCAATACTTTGATCTTGTCGGAAGCGCGGGAAACTCCAGCAGCCACCAAGGATGCAACATCAAAAGTAGTAGATCCAGTCTTTTGAACCAAAGCTTCGAGCGCACCCAAATTGAGTGGCACAAACTCCACGCGGTTTACGTTCTTAAAGCCGCGCTTAGGCAGACGGCGCTGCATAGGGGTTTGACCACCTTCAAAGTGACGCTTTTCTTTCGCACCACTACGGGCTTTGTCACCTTTGTGGCCACGGGTAGAAGTACCACCACGGCCAGAACCTGTGCCGCGACCGATGCGCTTCCCATTTTTGGTAGAACCTTCTGCCGGACGGAGATTAGAGAGATCCATTGCTTTTCTTTATTTCACTGCCTCGTGTTTGAATTCGAAGCAAGATTTTTATTGATTTTCAATTGCTTGTGCAAATTTGCTCAGGCATTTTCAACTTTTACCAAGTGTTGTACCACCCGAATCATACCCTCGATTTGAGGGGTAGCTTCGTGTTGAACGGTTTGGTTCATTTTGCGGAAACCAAGTGCGGTAAGCGTGAGCTTTTGGCGCTTAGGTTTGTCAATGGGGCTTCTTAGCAGCGTAATGTTTACCTTGCTCATTGTTCCGTTATTTGTTGTTCGTTGATACTTGTATGTTGAAGAATAATCGTTTACTTAATTGAGCAAACGTCCCAACGGGCTACAAACAACGAATTATCCTTTGAAGAGTTTTTCCATCGAAATGCCACGCTGACGAGCCACTTCTGAAGGGCTCCGCAGGCTGGCAAGTGCCGCAATGGTAGCTTTCACCACGTTGTGCGGATTTGCAGAACCTTGCGACTTGGCAAGACAGTCGTGAACACCCACAGATTCCAATACTGCGCGCATAGCACCACCAGCAATCACCCCTGTACCATGGGCAGCAGGTTTGATCAGTACACGGCCTGCATCATATTTTCCATGTGCTTCGTGTGGAATCGTACCGTTTAGGATGGGTACTTTGACCAAGTTCTTTTCTGCGTCTTTAACGGCTTTGGAAATAGCTTCCGATACCTCACGAGCCTTTCCAAGCCCTTGACCAATGGTACCTTTGCCATCACCAACCACTACAACAGCAGCGAACGTGAATGTACGACCACC
Organism: Saprospiraceae bacterium; assembly: GCA_022842255.1. Classification (GTDB taxonomy): domain Bacteria; phylum Bacteroidota; class Bacteroidia; order Chitinophagales; family Saprospiraceae; genus M3007. The sequence goes on from JALHPW010000012.1 coordinate 10,173, forward strand.
TTTTGTGACTTTTGCCACGCGGTTGAGCGCCACAAGTTTTTCTTTGAGGCCAGATTCTTCGCTGGTGCGCGAAACTTCTTTTTCTCTTTCTTGCCTTGCCATATTGCTAAGCTTGTTTATTTGTTGATTTGTTGATTTGGGGATTTGCCGGTTGAAAATTGACAAATAATCAAAGCAACAATTACCATTTTAGAATTGAAGACCTCCTTCACGTGCGCCTTCGGCCAAAGCCTTAACACGTCCATGATAAAGGTAACCGCCACGGTCAAACACCACATTTTCAATACCTGCAGCTTTTGCACGCTCAGCAATAAGCTTGCCTACTGCTGTTGCTTGTTCGGTATTGGTACCGGTCATGCCCAAAGAAGAGGCCGCTGCCAATGTATGGCCTGTCAAGTCGTTGATTACCTGGCAGTAAATGGCGTTGTTTGAGCGATACACGTTAAGACGTGGACGTTCTGCAGAGCCGTTTACTTTTTTGCGCACACGCATGTGAATGCGTTTACGGCTTTGATTCTTAGTGCGTTTCATCGTTGTAGTATCAATTTAGGCAAACCCGATTGCTGGCCGGGAAAGCATTGATTGTATAGTATTGAAATTGATGGAGGAGATTGTAAAATCCTTGAAACGGAGCAACAAAGTCTCCTCCAACAATCTGCAATGGTTATTTCTTGCCGCCAGCGGTTTTGCCTGCTTTGCGACGAATTTGTTCGCCCTTGAACATGATACCCTTTCCTTTGTAGGGTTCTGGTTTGCGGAAGGTGCGCATTTTGGCACACACCTGGCCCAGCAATTCCTTGTCGATGCCTTCCAAGCGGATGAGTGGCGCCTGACCTTTTTCCATGGCCGTCGTCACCTTGATTTCAGAAGGCACATAAAACATGACAGGGTGAGAGAAACCAATCGTGAAGGTAACCAGGTTGCCCTGGTTTTCAACGCGATAGCCTACACCGATTACCTCCATTTCACGGGTGTAACCTTCGCTCACGCCAACAACCATATTGTTGATAAGGGCGCGGTAGAGACCGTGCATGGCGCGGTGACGCTTTTGATCGGTCGGGCGAATCACGGTAAGGGTGCCGTCTTCGACACTTACTTTGATATCCGGATCAATCTTTTGGCTAAGCGAACCTTTTGGGCCTTTCACAGTGACCGTGTTGTCGGATGCAACTGTGATTTCCACTTTCGCGGGAAGGCTTATCGGTAATTTTCCAATGCGTGACATATCGCAGAGAGTTCTTAATGTTCTAGATGAAAATTAGCTGATGTAGCAAAGCAGCTCACCACCTACATTGAGGTCGCGGGCTTTTTTGTCGGTCATCACCCCTTTAGACGTGGACACAATCATGATGCCCAAACCGTTGATAATGCGAGGAATATCGCCGGCACCGGAAAACTTGCGGAGGCCTGGACGGCTTACACGCACGAGTTCGCGGATTACGGGTTGTTTGGTAACCGTGTCGTACTTCAGGGCGATTTTGATAAGACCCTGCTTATTCTCCGGCGTTTTTTCTTCAAAAGTATATTTGAGGATATACCCTTGGTCATACAAGATTTCCGTCATGGATTTCTTGATGCGCGAAGCCGGAATCTCGACGATGCGATGCCCCGCCATTTGCGCATTGCGGATGCGGGTGAGATAGTCTGCTATCGGGTCGGTGACGTGCATTTTATCAAAAATAGTTGATAGTTGTTGGTTGGTACTAACTATTGACTTTTAACTATTGACTTTTGACGGTTGCTTTATCAACAGTCAGGGTCAAGGGTCAATGCTCAACAGCCAATGGTTTTCTACCACGACGCTTTGGTAACGCCCGGTATTTTACCGAACAAAGCCATTTCGCGGAATTTGACACGGCAAATGCCGAACTTGCGCATGTAGCCTTTTGGGCGCCCGGTCAGCAAGCAGCGATTGTGCAAGCGGATTGGGTTGGAGTTGCGCGGGAGTTTGTCAAGTGCATCATAATCTCCAGCCTCTTTGAGTTTCTTGCGAAGCTCAGCGTATTTGGCTACCATGCGCTTGCGTTTGTTTTCGCGGGCAATGACGGATTTCTTTGCCATAATGCTTTATGTCGTTGTAGTGAGGATCTGAAGTTATTTTTTTACGAACGGCATGCCCATTTCTTTCAACAGGGCGTATGCCTCGGCATCGGTTTTCGCGGTAGTCACGATGGTGATGTCCATACCCATGATCTTGCTCACTTTTTCGATGTCAATCTCTGGGAAGATAATCTGTTCCGTGATACCCATGGTGTAGTTGCCACGACCGTCGAACGATTTGTCGTTCACGCCACGGAAGTCACGCACACGAGGGAGCGAAATATTGAGGAAACGATCGAGGAACTCGTACATCCGCTGGCCGCGAAGCGTAACGCGTACGCCGATGGGCATTCCTTCGCGGAGTTTAAAGTTCGAGATCGATTGCTTAGCCTTGGTTGGCACGGCCTTCTGACCTACGATGATCGAGAGCTCGGCGGCAGCATTGTCCACCAATTTTTTGTCGCCCGTAGCATCACCGATGCCTTGGTTGATACAAATTTTCTCGATGCGCGGTACTTGCATCACAGAAGAGTAGTTAAACTGCTGCATCAGTGCAGGAGCAACTTCGTTCTGATATTTTGTCTTAAGACGAGGTACGTAGTTCATTACTTGATGACGTTACCAGATTTTTTTGAGAAGCGTACACGTACGCCGTTTTCTTCGCGACGGCCAATGCGTGTTGCTTCGCCGCTTTTAGGATCCACGTGTCCAAGATTGGAAATATGGATGCTGGCTTCCATTTCCTGAATACCGCCTGGCTCAGTTTGGGTAGCTTTCACGTGTTTTTTCACGATTCGAACACCCTCCACGATAGCGCGGTTTTTGTCAGGGAAAACCTGCAGTACTTCACCCTTCTTTCCTTTGTCGTCGCCAGAAAGAACGACCACCTTGTCACCCTTGCGGATGTGGAGTTTAGGGGTAAAGCGCTTTACTGTATTTTTCTTCGTAGCCATTTTATTGAATTAGCTAATGTGGTCAATGTGATGAATGTGGTCAATGACCTCATTTACAGAACTTCAGGTGCAAGCGAAACGATACGCATGTAGTCCTTATCACGCAGTTCGCGGGCCACTGGGCCAAAGATACGGGTTCCACGTGGTTCGTCGGAAGCATTGAGCAGCACCACTGCATTGTCGTCGAAACGGATATACGATCCATCTTTACGGCGTATTTCTTTGCGGGTGCGCACAATAACGGCTTTCGATACGGTGCCTTTTTTGATGCCACCACTGGATGTAGCGTCCTTAACGGTCACCACAATCTTGTCGCCTACACCTGCATAGCGTTGGCGAGTGTGGCCCAGCACACGAATGCAAAGCACTTCTTTCGCGCCGGAGTTGTCGGCCACATTCAAACGAGACTCTTGCTGAATCATGACTTTTTTACGGTTGACGGTTGACGGTTAACGGATGACGGTTACGGAGATTAAGCCGTGTACCATGTACGTATATCGTGTACCGTGGTTATTTACTTCGCTCTTTCAACGATTTCGACCAAGCGCCAGCGCTTCATTTTACTGAGCGGGCGCGTTTCCATGATGCGAACCAGGTCGCCCATGTTACAAGTGTTCTCCTCGTCGTGCGCGAAGAACTTCTTGGAACGCTTTACGAACTTGCCATAAAGTGGGTGCATCAGTCGGCGTTCGACTTTCACGGTAATCGTTTTGTCCATTTTGGTGGACACTACGACCCCCGTTTTTTGTTTGCGAAGTTTTCTTTCTACTGCTTCCATCTATCGAGATGTAGTTAGTTGAACTTTGTTGTAGTGGTTAAATCTTTTGGCCTGTGGAACAGTACTCTAGGATTTAACGGGTTCTGCGGCGACGGGCGCGAAGCTTGCTACGCATTGCGAGTTCATCAGGACTCATCGCAGCAATTTCGCGGCGGCGGCCTTCCGTAAGAATGCGGGCTACATTGCGACGCAGTTCACGGATTTCCATGGGGTTGGCAATGCCTTTGGCCGCATGGTCGAACTTCATTTGCTGATATTCGTGCTCTGCACTGGCTAGTTGGCTGCGCAGTTCATCGTCAGTCATATCAACGAGGTTCAATTTTTCCTTTGCCATTGTTTATAATGTGCTAATGTTGTCAATGTGGTTAATATGGTCAATTGTTAAACCGTAAGAAAACTGGGCACATTGGCTTCATTTTCCACGTTGACCACATTAAAAACTATCCTTCGTAGTCGTGACGTGTCACTGTTTTGCAAAGCATCGGCAGCTTTTGAGCGCCGAGGCGAAGTGAGGCATGGGCCACTTCAGGGCTAACCCCTTCGATTTCAAAGATGATACGACCTGGCTGCACTTCTGCAACGTAGTGGTCTACAGCACCTTTACCTTTACCCATACGTACTTCGGCTGGTTTGGAGGTAAGGGGTTTATCCGGGAATACACGAATCCACACCTTGCCTTCACGCTTCATGTTACGGGTGAGGGCGATACGCGCTGCCTCAATCTGGCGGCTTGTGAGGCGACCAAACTCCATGGATTTCAGTGCGAAAGAGCCGAAGGAGATTGAACTGCCTTTGAAAGCCAGACCGCGGTTGCGGCCTTTGTGCTGTTTGCGATATTTCTGACGCTTGGGCTGTAACATCGTTTGGATGATTTAAAAAGCCTGTCAATCAATGTTGTTAAAATCAGTGTGGAATACTCCACGTTGTGTTTCGGGGTATTAACGGCGACCGCCGCCACCACCACCTCTGCGGTCACCACCGCCGCCACCGCCTCTGCGGTCGCCACCACCACCACCGCCGCCTCTGCGGTCGCCACGGTCGCCACCACCTCTACGGTCGCCACGATCGCCGCCACCTCTGCGGTCATCACCTCCACGACGGTCGTCTCTGCGATCATCGCGACGGTCACCACCGGTGCCTTCGGCTGCTGCAAATGGGGTAAGTTCGCGCTTCTGCAAAACTTCGCCTTTGAAGAGCCACACTTTGATGCCGATTTTACCGTACACCGTTTGTGCTTCTACCAGTGCGTAGTCGATATCGGCGCGGAAAGTGTGGAGTGGCGTACGCCCCTCTTTATACTCTTCCGTACGAGCAATCTCTGCTCCACCGACACGTCCGCTGATACGAACCTTGATTCCTTCGCCGCCGGCACGCATGGTACCCTGAATGGCGCCTTTGATGGCACGACGGTGGTTGATGCGGGCTTCAATTTGCTTGGCAATTTGTTCGCCCACGATATTGGCATCCAACTCAGGTTTGCGAATTTCAAAAATGTTGATTTGAATTTCTTTCCCCGTGAGCAGTTTCAATTCTTCCTTGATCAGGTCAACTTCCTTACCACCTTTACCAATGATAATACCTGGACGGCTGGTGTGGATAGTGACGGTAACACGACGCATGGTGCGCTCAATTGCAATACGGCTAATGCCATTTTGCACAGGTTTGTTACGGTCGCGCGGATCTGCCGTGGCCGTTTTTGGACGGCGGGCGCGAAGGTAGGTACGGATTTTTTCGTCCTCTACCACTTTGAGACCGTAATCTTTGTCGGCGTACCAGTTGGAATCCCAACCACGGATAATGCCTAAACGGTTACCAATCGGATTTGCTTTTTGACCCATTATTCTTGACTGAATGAGAGATGGTACAAATGTGTGATTTTCAGTAGGTTTATGCTTCTCTGTCCAAAGCGACGCGGTTTTCTACGACAATAGTGACGTGGTTGCGACGTTTGCGAACGCGATAAGCGCGACCTTGCGGAGCTGGGAGGAAGCGATAGATGATGGTGCCAGGGTCAACAAACGCCGTTTTGATAACGAGGTCGAATTCGTCGGCTCCACCTACTTGATCGTATTTTTGTTCCCAGTTGCTTACGGCAGACAACACCAATTTTTCGAGCCAGATGGCCGCTTCTTTGTTGGTGTAGCGCAAGATACCAAGGGCATCCACCACTTTTTTGCCGCGAATATTGTCCACTACCAAGCGCATTTTGCGCGGTGACATTGGGACGTTTCTCAGTTTTGCTACTGCTTCCATTTTACTAAATGTAAAAAAATGTGGTCAATTTTTTGAATGTGGTCAATTTGGCCAATGTAATGAATGTGGCCAGTGTTGTATGATCTTCATTTTGACCACATTCAACACATTGGTCTCATTATTTCCTGTTGCCCGCGTGACCACGGAAGTTACGCGTGGGGGAAAACTCCCCGAGTTTATGGCCCACCATATTTTCGGTTACGAAAACCGGAACAAAGGTTTTGCCATTATGCACTGCGATGGTCTCGCCGACCATGTCGGGGATAATCATCGAAGAGCGGCTCCAGGTTTTGATAACCTGCTTGCGATTGCTCTGCTTTGCTTTTTCGACCTTCTCCAACAACGAGTGATGGATGTATGGGCCTTTTTTGAGTGAACGCGGCATACTTTATGTTGATGCGTTGAGTTGTGTATTTGGTGATTTGTGTTTTTGATGAATGGTGGATACGAAAACCGAATGCCCCAATCACCAAATCCTCAAACCCTCCTTTATTTTGTTTTGCGGCTGATGATAAGCGCGTTGGACGCTTTCGTTTTGCTCCGCGTCTTAGCACCCTTGGATTTGAAACCTTTACGGGTACGTGGGTGACCACCGGAAGCGCGACCCTCACCACCACCCATCGGGTGATCCACAGGGTTCATCACTACTGGACGAACGCGTGGGCGACGGCCTTTCCAACGGTTACGGCCCGCTTTGCCCATGATTTCAAGGTTGTGGTCCGGATTACCAACCGTGCCAATGGTGGCGCGGCAGGTGAGCAGGATACGGCGAACCTCGCCCGAAGGCATACGAACTACCGCAAACCGATCTTCACGACCCATCATAACCGCGCTTACTCCTGCGCTGCGCACCAATTTGCCACCTTGTCCAGGCTGCATCTCGATGTTGTGCATCATGGCGCCCAACGGAACCTCGGCGAGGTACAGGCAGTTGCCAATTTCAGGGGCAGCACCACGGCCAGATACTATCTGCTGACCAACTTCCAAGCCTTTTGGGGCCAGGATGTATGCTTTTTCACCATCAGCGTAGACAATCAGGGCGATATAAGCAGTGCGGTATGGATCGTATTGAATAGAATCCACCGTAGCTTCCCCTTGTTTGTCGCGTTTGAAATCAATCAAACGGTAACGGCGCTTGTGGCCACCGCCGCGATAGCGCATGGTACGACGACCATCCGAATTACGGCCACCTGTGCTGCTTCCAGAAAGCAACAGTGACTTTTCGGGTTTTGCGCCCTTAGTAAGTTCGTCTCTCGATACCGCTACGCGAAAGCGTTGGCCTGGCGTTAGCGGGTTAAATTTCTTGACTGCCATTTTTTATGTCAGCGTTGATATTTGAGTGATTGAGAAAGTTGTGCAGGAGCACGGCTCTCCCTATGCTCGTTCAAGTTTAGTTTTCTTCGCCTCCGAAGAAGTCAATCTTTTCACCCGGCGAAAGGGTCACAAACGCCTTTTTGTAAGAAGATTTGGTGCCACGTACAATGGCAGTTTTGCTGCTGCGCGATTTGGGCTTGCCCGGGATGATTGCAGTATTGACCCGTACTACGCTTACGTTGAACATTTTTTCAACTGCAGCACAGATTTCAAGCTTGTTCGCACCTCTGTTCACCACGAAAGAATACGTATCACGCTTGTCGGCGAGGTTGGTAGACTTTTCCGTAATGATGGGCTTTATCAAAATTTGCTTAGCCATTTTCGTTGACTTTTGACTGTTGACTTTTAACCGTTGACTGTTGACATAATGGGTCAATAGTCAATTTTCAATCGTCAAGGTTTTATTCGCAGTTCTCTTTGATCTTTTCGATGGCGCTTTCGGCAATGACGAGGGCACCCGCGTTGAGGATCTGATAAGTATTCAAATCGCTGGCCGGGGCAATAGCTGCCCGATCGATGTTGCGGCACGATTTGTAAAGGATTTGGTCGTAAGCTGGTAGCACCGTGAGGGGCTTTTTGCCTTCAACCTTAAGGCTGCGCAGGATGTTTGCGAAATCTTGCGTTTTAGGTGCGTCGAAGCTGAAATCTTCGATGACGAAGATGTTGCCTTCAGCAGCTTTTGCCGAGAGTACGCTACGACGGGCGAGGCGACGGACTTTCGCGTTCACATCGATGTCGTAGTTGCGTGGGCGTGGACCAAATACGCGGCCACCACCACGGTAGAGCGGGTTGTTGATGTCGCCCTTACGTGAACCGCCCGTGCCTTTTTGCTTGTGCAGTTTGCGTGTGGAGCCGCTCATCTCGCTGCGCTCTTTGGATTTATGGGTGCCTTGGCGTTGTGCAGCGAGGTATCGCTTCACGTCGAGCCAAACGCTGTGTTGGTGCGGCTCGATGCCGAACACGTCAGCGGGCAACTCAACCTTGCGGCCAGTGTCTTCGCCTTGTATGTTATAGACCGAAACTTTCATTTCCTCAGGAAATTAATAGGTCAAGAGTTATTTTACGTTACCCACCGAAGCCATAGCCCTGGCGGGGTGTTAAATCAAGAGTTATTTTTCAATCACCACGTAAGCCCCCTTGTGACCAGGCACTGCACCCTTTACCAGGATGAGGTTTTGGTCGGGGAAGATTTTGATGACTTGGAGGCGACGCACTTTCACGCGATCGACCCCCATGTGGCCACCCATACGCATCCCTTTCATTACTTTGGCACCCGTAGAAGAGTTACCTAAGGAACCTGGAGCGCGAAGGCGGTTGTGCTGGCCGTGCGTTTGTTGCATTACACCACCAAAGCCGTGGCGTTTCACAACACCCTGAAAACCTTTCCCTTTGGAGGTGCCTACCACGCTCACTTTGTCGCCTTCCTGGAATACGTCGGTTACTGAAACCTCTTCTCCGAGGTCTTTCGCAACGTTCATATCCCTGAATTCGAGCACCTTGTGCAGTGGTTCTTCCAAGCCAGCGGCTTTGAAGTGACCCATCAGGGGTTTCGGGGTGTTCTTGATTTTACGTTCGCCGTAAGCCAATTGGAGGGCTTTGTAGCCATCTTTGTCTTCGGTGCGCACTTGGGTTACAGTGCAAGGGCCAGCTTCAATAATCGTGACTGCAACGTTTTTGCCGTTGCTGTCATAGATGCTGGTCATTCCCAGTTTTTTGCCAATCAGACCGTTCACTTTCTGTAAGAATTTTATGGTTGAACGACGTTGCGTTTCGTTGGCGTGGTTCCCAGTCGTGCAGATACACGGAAAGCGATTTTCCGTTTAACGGAACCGCTTGCGGAAATGGCAGTTATTCGGAATAACCCGGAACACTTTGACCACTACCGGAAACCACAAACATTTGAATCAATAAAAGTCGCTAGTACTTAGACGTTAGCGGATAAGCCGCCTTCGCCAAGGCTACGGCGGCTAAATCAGGTGAGCTTGACTTGAATATCAACACCACTCGGGAGTTCCAACTTGGAGAGAGCGTCCACCGTCTTTTGTGTCGGTGTGTAGATTTCAATCAAGCGCTTGTGGGTGCGCAACTGGAACTGCTCCCGAGCTTTCTTGTTCACGTGCGGCGAGCGCAATACGGTGAACACTTCTTTCTCAGTGGGCAGCGGAATCGGGCCAGTTACTACAGCACCACTCGCACGCACGGTTTTCACGATTTTCTCGGTGGACTTGTCCACTAAGTTGTAGTCGTAAGACCGGAGTTTGATGCGAATTTTCTGATTCATTACCTCGTAAGTACTTTAAAATTTCAATTTGTGCTTTTTGAATGGGGGCAAACAGAACTTAATTTCGAATGCCCTTTTCCTAAGCGGCTGCAAAGGTAGAAAGACCTGGGACAATTTTCCAAATAGGTTTTAAAATTTTCTAAAAAAAGTTTTCAAACGGGGAACTCTGTGCTTTTGGGCACTGGTGAAAGGCCGAAAAAAAGACCCTGTGGGGCTATATCGTGGATACCTACACCTTAATATAATAAAGCGCTCCAAGCCCTTTGGCACCATTGCCACCAATCCAGCCACTCTAATCAACCAAACCACATTTTTATTTGGCATTTTTAACATTGCATCCTAGTTTTTCAGCCCAAGCGCCTCAAATTGTCTGAAATCGCCCTTTTGGGGAAATAATTATTGGCAAAACCGGCATTCACACTGGCTGAGCCCTACCCTATTTCCGCCACTACCTGACAAAAACGGTTTATTAACAAAACTTACAGAGGTTTGACTCAATTTTTCTTGCAAATCATTTTGTCACACCCTACCTTTGCCCAACTTTTTAAGACAAAATAATATTTCACAACCTAACTACGCGAGTATGTCTGAGAAATTGGATAAAATTGATTTGAAGATCCTGAAAATCCTGCAAGAGAACAGCAAGATCACGAACCTCGACCTTTCGAAAAAAATCGGCCTTTCGCCTGCCCCAACGTTGGAGCGCGTGAAAAAACTGGAACAGAGCGATATCATTCAGAGCTACCACGCCCACGTGAACCCAACGCAGATGGGCCTGAATGTCAAAACTTTTGTATTGGTATCCTTGGCTTGGAAAAAGGAAAACGCCCTCAACAGCTTCCTGGAGAAAATCGGGAAAATCGATGAGGTGACTGAATGCTACATCATCACCGGTGAAGCAGACTTCCTGATGAAAATCATCTGCAAGGACATCCCTACTTACGAGCAACTGCTCTTCAAGACCATCAGCCAAATCGAAGAAATCGAACGGCTGAAAACCCTGATGACGCTCTCGACCGTAAAAGACGCCAAACTGCTGCCTTACAACTACGACGAGAAATAAGCTCGCCTACAGCGCTTTATTGCGCACACGGTTTGTAAGCATGCCTAGCCCTCCCGAGTCAGACGATTCGGGAGGGCTTTTTTTATATGTAAATTGATTGAAAAGTTTTTGAGCAAATCAACCTTGTAATGTTTTTTGTTTCAGACTTTTGTCAAAACAAAACAGTACAAAACGTAAAATCAATTTCACATGAAAATTCCACTATGGCTTATCGGCCTGCTTTTCGCGGGCTACACAGCTTGGTGCATCAACTACTGGCATTGCAATGTATGCCATTGTTGTGAAGGCACTACGGCTGAGACGACCGCCACGGGAACCAGCGGCGTTCCGCTTTTTAATTGGAACGCCGACAAACCTGTGGAGGACCCCAATTTCTCCCAATGGAAGAAGGACCTGCTGGCCACCAAAGGCCACCAGGGCGATACGCTGCTCATTACGGGTTATTACCGCGCCAATGAGGCCAACGGTGAAAAACTCGCCCTGGCACGCGCCGCGTCGATCCGAGATATGCTTGCACCGGAATTCCCCTCCAACCGGGTGAAGCTTGCGGCCAAACTGGTGGACGATGGGCTTGCCGAAGGCGCCGCGCCCAAAGAAAGCATCGAACTCTCCTGGCTAAAAATGATGCTGAAAAAAGAGGACAGCGCCATCATTGAATCCGACCAGGACGTGATTCTGCTGTTCCCTTACAATTCGACGGAGAAGGAAAGCGA
>JALHPW010000013.1:0-18342 GCA_022842255.1 Saprospiraceae bacterium
TGTGGAAAACGGGCCCTTTGTGGAATACCACGAAAACGGCGCCCTTAAAACCGAAGGCACCTATGTGCCCAATGAAGAGGGCGACGGGGTGGAAAACGGCGAACTCAAAGAATACGACGAAGCGGGGCAGGTCATCCGAATTGCGGATTGTACCAACGGGATGTGTTTGACCCGCTGGAAAAAATAAAATAAAGGCATTAAACATCTGACCATGAACACTTTACTACGAAAAATCGCTTTCCAAAACACCGCCAAATGCCTGCTCCTGCTGTTGCTGCCAACGGCACCCCTGGCTGCACAGGTGGTGGGCGGACAACACGTTTTTTCTTTCCTGTCCCTGCCAGCTTCTGCACGGGTAACCGGTATGGGCGGGGCACAAATCGCCGTTCGCGACGACGACCCCGTGTTTGCGCTTAGCAATCCCGGCGCACTCAACCCGGCCATGTCGGGGCGAATGACTTTCAACCATAATTTTTTCCTGGGCGACATCAACCATGGGTATGTTTCCTATGCCCAGCATTTGCCCAAATGGGGCTTCACCATGCACGGTGGAATCCAGTACATGGGTTATGGGGAGATGAAACGCGCGGATGAATTCGGCGATGTACAGGGCACGGTAAAGGCCGGGGAAACCGCGTTCACGCTGGGAGCGGCACGCCCTTTGAGCGACAAACTTTCCCTGGGCCTGAACGCCCGTATGGCATTTTCAAGGCTGGATACCTACAAATCTTCCGCTTTGCTGGCCGATGTGGGCTTGATGTATGCCGACTCCGCCAGTCGTTTTACGGCGGGCCTGGTGATCCGCAATGCCGGCACTCAATTGTCGAGCTATGCCGACATCAAAGAGACCTTACCCTTTGATATTCAACTCGGTGTGAGCAAACGGCTGAAGCACTTGCCGTTCCGGTTCAGCGTCATCGCGCATCATTTGCATCAGTGGGACATCCGTTACAAGGACCCCAATTTACAAGGGGATGAGGTGTTACTTTTTGGCGACGAACAACCGCAGGAAAGCAAGGCCACTGCTGCGATTGATAATTTTTTCCGCCACCTCATTTTTAACGGCGAGTTTTTGTTGGGGAAAAACGAGGGCTTTCGCATTCGTTTGGGCTACAACCACCTACTGAAACGGGAGCTTTCAGTGAGTAACTACCGGAGCCTTGCCGGGTTTTCCGGCGGACTGGGTGTAAAAATCAGTCGCTTCCGCATTGATTTTGGATATGGCGCCTATCACTTGGCTGGAGGTGTGGCGCATTTGGGTATTGGTACTAATTTGCGGGAGTTTTTTTAGATTATATTGAACCACAAAAGGCACAAAAGGACACAAAAGTTTACAAATGCGGCTTTTGTGTCCTTTTGTGCCTTTTGTGGTTCAATATTGCCTTTTGTAGTTCACTCCCCCTCTAAAACCACCCCATTCTCCTTCCGAAAACCTTCAAACCTATCGCCCGGCAGGAAAGAAATTTTTTGCCCAAAACGACCCGGGGCACGCAACCAAAGGTGTGCGACGCGGCGTCCGAGATGTCGTTTTACCTCGGTTTTTTCCACATCCACCCAGGGGTAACGCACAGTGATCCAATAATTTGTGACGAAAAAGTGGGTACTGTTGGCATCTACGCGTTTCAGGCGCCATAAGGTGCTGCGCATCAACAACAGCCAGCCAAGCCACAGCGCAAAAATGAAAACCCGCCCCCACAACAAGGGAAAAGGGAGGTACAGTTCTTCTTCCGGGATCAGTAAAAACGTGAGCAGCAGTCCGCTCAAAAACACGGTGCCAAAAATGGGCACAAACACCCGCCAGAACAGCGTGGAGTTGGAAGAAAGGCATTCTGTCGGCTCTGTATTGGTCTGTTGCTGTTCAGACTCCGATTCGTTGGGCAATTGATTTTGATTTTCCATAAAAAATTGTGCCGCGCCCCTCTATAGAGTAGCGCGGCACACAAGTACATCGTTCCGTGATAGCGTTTTTTATGGGTTGCAAACTGTTCGGCCGGTATTGACACATTTCAACACCGCGAGCAGGTGCAAGGCATGTTCTGGCACCAACAGGTTGACGTTCACATTGCCCAGCGTCAGGTCTGTCACGCGAAGCAACTCGTTCACCGTAGCGTTTTCACCCCCTGCAAGTGCTTGACGCACAATAAAGTGCATCGTGCAATTCAGGTCAGCTTTCAATTTTTTGTCGCCCAAGGCCGGGTTCAAGCGTACCAGGAACTTCAATTTCATGGCTTCGCCCAGCAATGGGTTCACGATGTGGCCCGTTCCATCGAGCGGGTTCGACATCAGGCGGCAATCCGGACCAGCTACGGCGTCGTCAAATTTCAAGGCTGTTGGTGTTACCCCTGAATACGGCAACCATTTTACCGCACAAGCACCATTCCCTGCTTTCAGGGTTACGGTGGCGGCGGTTTGGCCCCACACGAGCGGACCCGCTGCTAGGGCTTGTTCGATGAGTGGGGTAACGTCTTTGGTAATCACCTGCACACATTTGCTCGTGTTGCGGCAATCGTCGGTGGCGGTCCAGTGGCGTTCTGTGATGCAGAACCATTCGCAATCGCCTGAAATATGGATGTCTCGGCGGCTGAGGCTCACACTTACGTCGCAGTTGTCGGTGGCGGTGGCCATGCCGGTTTTTGCCACCGTGGTATCGCAGGTGACGGTGATATTGGCTGGGCAGGTGATTACCGGCGATTTTTTGTCTTCGACGGAGATGACCTGAAGGCAAGTGCTCAGGTTGCCGTGTACGTCTGCAACGGTCCAGGTGCGGTTGATGGTAAATTCGTTCGGGCAACTTCCATCCACGCGGACATCCGTATTGGTAACCGAACCAACCCCGCAATTGTCGGAAGTAGTTGGCGCCCCCGTGTTGCCTGGGTCCAAAGATGCTTCGCAGCTGATGGTTTTATCAGCCGGACAGGTGATTTTGGGCGCTTCCATGTCCAAAACCGTCACTTTGAATGAACAGGAAGACGAATTGCCCACTTTATCGGTGGCCACGCAGTTTACGGTAGTCTGTCCAACATTGAAAAAGCTGCCAGGGGGCGGGGTGCACACCAGGCTTACATTGGGACAATCGTCCGTGACGTTGGTGGTGTAGTCAATCGCTTTGCCGCATTTTCCAATCTCGTTGTTTTGCCGAATATTGGCTGGGCAAGTAATGATGGGCGCTTTGGTATCGATGAGGGAATTGGCAAAACTGACCAGGTCGTCCGCCAGGATATCAAAGTTGGTTTGCGTCCAGTCCGCGCCGTCGTTGAACGAAAGCGGGTTGCCAAATTCATCCGGGCCGGAAAGGGCTTTGATATTGCAGACGTTGATACCCGTACCAATGGCAATCCCGAAAATATAAGTGCCGGAACCTTTGATGGAGTTGGCCAAACCTCTCCAGACCCCAATGGCGCCACCCGCGGTCGGGTTGCCATCCGTGATGAAGAAGACAAAATCGAGGTCTGGTGTTTTTTGCACCTCTTTCAAGGCAGCCTCAAAATTCGTCAGCGCGTTCGGGTCGGCTGGGTTGTAGTGGTTTCCAGGACCACTATCGCCCAAATAGTTGGCCACGGTGGTCAGGAACCCTCCGCTTTTCACATCGGTCAACCCTACGGGGGTAGATGCGCCGCTTGCGAACTCAACGATCCCCATTTGCAATTTACCGGTAGTTGGGACGATGCCCGCCAAAGTAGAGGCAAAACCCGTCACTGCCGCTTCCACCTCATCCTCAAACCCCGATGGGGCATTTCGGATGGAGCCAGATTCGTCCAGCACAAGCATCACCTTAAATGGACCGCCGGGAGCCTGGCAGCCTGGGAACATCGGGTTGGGTGAGCCTTCACATTGTCCGTAAGTTTTTGTAGTACCGAAAAGTGCCACAAACAGAATCAGCAAACTTGTCAACAACAGATTTGCCGTGGAAAATTGTTTTTTCATAGGTTGTAAGATTTGAGTGAAAGTTAAATTTGGCAGGCTGGGGATAATAAGGAATGCCTTTCGGTGGAGAACCGTGAACATTTTATCCCAAAAGGTGGAAAACGTGCGCAAAGGTGAGTCCCGCTAAAGTGCATCAACACTTAAATCCGGATTAAATCCCAGTCAAATTCGCCCCCCCTTTCGTCGTTTTTGGGATGTTCCGATAAGGTGGATGTTTTGTGCCTGTCTTCGCTTTGCTGCGACATGACCATTCCAGTGCGGGGGCATGTTTCTGTACGGACCATAAATTTTGGAAACCTGCCAAAACAACCCGATATTGGGCCGAATTGTGAACATTCTGGTGGATTTCCCTGGCCTAAAACCAATACGCGAATGCGACAAATCCTAGAAAATATCATAACCCTTATTGTTGCTGCCATCAGCTTCGTTCTGTGCTGGTTCTGGTACTGTGAAAATCATGAAATTGAACCCATAGTCGGGATGGTGACTTCCGGTGGGGCCTTTTTGGCAGGAATTATGTTTCGGTTTTTTCCTGAGAAACCGGAATTAGCAAAACCTTTGGTTCACACCCAGACCACTATTGAAAACGGCAAAAACGTCGTAACCGATGCTCCAATATCCGCTGGTCGCGATGTTTCAATTGGCGATCAAACCAACATCCACAACGAAGGAGATACAATAACCAACAATATTTATGGCGACACAAAACCCGTCCCTCGTCTCCTGACCGCTCCCGCCGCTGCCATCCCCAGCTCCTTCCGCGGTCGTGAAAAAGAACTCGCCGACATCCGCAAGCTGCTCACCCGCCAAAACACCCTGGCCCTCGTGAACGCCGAGGGCGGCATGGGCAAAACCACCCTCGCCGCGCGATACTGGCAGCAATACGAAAGCCAGTACCAGCACCTCGCCTGGCTGTTTTGCGACAGCGGTATCCTGGCGGCCATGCGCGACCAATTGCCCTACGCGCTCGGGCTGGTGGAGACCCTGAACCAATACGCCGATAACCCGGAAAAACAAGCCCAGGTCATCAAAACCACCATGGCCAACCTGCCCAAAGACTGCCTGCTCGTGCTGGACAATGCCAACCAAGAGGAGCATATCCTGGGCTTCCAAAAACTGATGAGCGGCCTGGGCTGGCACGTACTGATTACTTCCCGCTGCTCCAAAGTGCTGCCAGACAGCGAGTACAAAATAACCGGCCTCCCGCCCGCGCAGGCGAAGGCTTTGTTCAAGGAATTCCATGATGAAAAAACGCCCGAGTTTGAAACCCTACTCGAACGTTTCCTGATTGCGGTGGACTACAATACTCTCTGCATCGAGGTATTCAGCAAAAACCTCCGCGAGGGCGCGGGCTGGGGACTGACGTTTGAAACCCTCCTTCAAAAACTGGAAACCAACGGCCTGTTCATGGGCGAGCACAGTTTTGAAATCCAGACCGAATGGGCCAACAGCACCCAAAAAGAAGCCGTAAAAAGTACCGACCAGGTCATTGAAGCTCTGTACAATGTAGCGGACTTGCAGCAACGCCACCCCGAACTGCACGAACTGCTGAGCACTTTTTCCTTGTTACCCGCCGAAAACCACCCACCCCAAGTGCTGGGCGAACTGCTGGCGCCCGACGACAAACCCGGACTCAAACGCTCCCTCGACCAACTTACCCAAAAAGGCTGGCTGAGCACCGACCGCAGCACGTACCGCATTAGCCCGGTGGTGCAAAAAATTCTGCTGCAGCGGAATGTTGAACGGCGTTGGGAGTTGGGCGAGCCAATGGTGAAGCGCTTGCAGGCGGTTTTTGAAACCGAAGGTTATCATTCCAAAAATATTGCCACAGCTGGACCTTTTGTGGAGTTGGTGTTTGGATTAATAGATAACCTGAATGTTGCGGAGGAGGAACTGGCTTCGCTGTTAAACAATCTTTGGGTTTATCACACTGTGACTGGAAACCTTACCAAAGCCATGGATACAGCTGAAAAAATGCAAAAATTCTGCACAGCCCATGACCTCAAACACGCCTTGGCGATATCTCTCAATAAACTTGGAGAAACGCACAGCGCGCTGGGCAATTTGCCGCAGGCCTTGACTTTTTTTGAAGAACGCTCCAGGTTGGGAAAAGAACTGCACGAGGCCTATCCGCAAAATGTGTCCTTCAAAAACGGTTTGGCCATTTCATACGAAAAACTCGGCTCCACGCACATCGCGCTGGGCAATTTGCCGCAGGCTTTGATTTTTTTTGAACAGTTGAATCAGTTAGAAAAAGAACTGCACGAGGCCTATCCGCAAAATGTGGAATTCAAAAACGTATTGGCCATTTCGTACTATAAACTTGGCCAATTATATGAAAAGAAAGAAGATTTTCAGAAAGCTTTTGAATGCTATGAGCAAGATTTAAAATTTACAAAAATGGCCTATGAAACAAGCCCAAGCAATGCCCAATTCAGAGAATATCTAAAGATTTCATATAATCAAATGGGGCATATTTCTCAAAAATTAGGTAAAACATCCTTGTCAAAGGAATACTTTGAATTGGAAAAATCTTTGGATTAATTAAATGTAGGGAAGAGTAGGTTGGACAAAAGGCCCAGCGGGCCTAAATCTTTGTAGAAATGCCCAAGGATATTTCATCCGGCCCATCGGGCCGGTATCATAATCGAATCAATACCGGCCCGATGGGCCGGGCATCCAATTAAATTCGCTAAGGCTACCAAGATTTAGGCCCGCTGGGCCTTTTGACACAACCCATACCGACTCACTAAACCAAAAACCCACGCCAGTTTTTCCAATTCAAGCTCAAACATCCCATCAAAACCCCCGATATTTCGCCCTTCAAACCGCCCGCTCATGCCTGCACCAGATTTTTCCAACATACCCTTCGATTCAGCGCTCCGCCCACAATCCTCGGGCGTAAATCGTAAATCGTCATTCGTAAATTATACGGCGGGTGTACCGCCTTTCCTCGGCGGCCCCTACTCCACAATGTACCTAACCCAGCCCTGGACCATCCGGCAGTACGCGGGGTTTTCCACGGCAGAGGCGAGCAATGCTTTTTACCGCCGCAACCTGGCCGCCGGACAAAAGGGCCTGAGCGTTGCGTTCGACTTGGCTACGCACCGGGGCTATGATTCCGACCACCCACGCGTGCAGGGCGATGTGGGCAAAGCAGGGGTAGCCATTGATTCTGTGGAGGATATGAAGATTTTGTTCGACCAAATCCCGCTCGGCGAGATGTCGGTGTCCATGACCATGAACGGCGCGGTAATTCCCATCATGGCCTTCTACATCGTAGCAGCAGAAGAGCAGGGTGTGCCGCCGGAAAAGCTTTCTGGCACGATTCAGAACGACATTCTGAAAGAATTCATGGTGCGCAACACCTACATCTACCCGCCCGGGCCGAGCATGCGCATCATCAGCGATATTTTCGCGTACTGTGCCGGGAACATGCCGAAATTCAACTCGATTTCCATCTCCGGCTACCACATGCACGAGGCTGGCGCACCCGCCGAAATCGAACTGGCTTACACCCTCGCCGACGGACTCGAGTACATCCGCGCGGGCATCGCGGCGGGTTTGGACATCGACGAATTTGCGCCACGACTGTCCTTTTTCTGGGGCATCGGGATGAACCACTTCACAGAGATTGCCAAGCTCCGCGCCGGGCGGATGTTGTGGGCGAAGCTGGTCAAACAGTTCAACCCCAAATCGAATAAATCGCTGATGCTCCGCACCCACTGCCAGACTTCCGGCTGGAGTCTCACGGAGCAGGATCCGTTCAACAACGTGGCGCGTACCTGCATCGAGGCCATGTCGGCGGTGTTGGGCGGCACGCAGAGTTTGCACACAAATTCCTTTGACGAGGCCATTGCCTTGCCCACGGATTTTTCGGCCAAAATTGCCCGCGACACCCAGATTTATATCCAAAAAGAAACGGACGTCACCCGCGCCATCGATCCCTGGGCCGGTTCGTACCACGTGGAAAAACTGACCCAGGAACTGGTGGAAAAAGCCTGGGCCCTGATGCAGGAAGTGGAGGAACTCGGCGGCATGGCCAAAGCCATCGAACAGGGTTTGCCCAAACTCCGCATCGAAGAAGCAGCCGCCCGCAAACAAGCCCGCATTGACTCCGGCGCAGAAAAAATAGTAGGCGTCAACATCTTCCAAGTGTCTGACAATGAGCGTTTTGAAATCCTGGAAGTCGACAACGCCGCCGTGCGCGACAGCCAAATACAGCGACTGCAAACCCTGAAAAAAAACCGGGACGAAGCCGCTGTAGCGGCGGCTTTAGCCGCCGTAACCCAAGTCGCTGAAGGCCGCGCCAACCTTTTGGAAGCCTCCATTGTAGCCGCTAGAACCCGCGCCACGCTCGGAGAAATCTCCTCCGCCATGGAAAAATCCTTTGGGCGATACGTGGCCACCACCAAATCCATTTCGGGCGTTTACGCCGCCAACATGAGCAAAAACGAAGACTTTGAAACAGCCCGCCAACTGGCCGATGAATTCGCCGAACTCGAAGGCCGTCGCCCGCGCATCATGGTTGCCAAACTAGGTCAGGACGGCCACGACCGCGGTGCAAAAATCATCGCCACGGCCTTTGCTGATTTGGGCTTTGACGTGGACATTGGTCCGCTGTTCCAAACCCCCGCAGAGGCCGCTCGACAAGCCGCCGAAAACGATGTACACATCCTCGGTATATCTTCCTTAGCCGCAGGCCACAAAACCCTGGTGCCACAAACCATCGCCGAACTCGAAAAACTCGGGCGCGGGGATATCCTCGTGGTCGTGGGCGGGGTCATTCCCCAGCAGGATTATGAATTCCTGCGCGAAGCGGGTGCTGCGGCTATTTTTGGCCCGGGCACCGTGGTGGCGAAGGCAGCGCAGGAGCTGTTGGGGGTATTGATGGGATAAAATCCGTGTCTCATCCGCGTCATCCGTGTGCCCTTCTCGCGAGATGGAACACGGATGACACGGATGAGACACGGATTTTATCGTTTTTGAATTTTGATTGTTGCATTCCCCGATTCGGTTTTCAGTTGCAGGCAATATTGACCCGTGGGTATTCCTGCGGGAAATTCCAGTGTTTCGGTATTTGAACCCGATGGGCGGGTTTCTTCGGAAAGAAAAACGTGCAACATACGCCCCTGTAAATCAAAAAGCGAAACGCTCACAACACCCGCTTCTGGCAACTCGTATTGGAAAACAGCTTGATTATCAATCGGATTTGGGTAAAAGAGCGCAGTATTCGTTTGTCCCAAATCTTCCACGCCAACGATGAGGCCGAGCAGGAATTGAGCCAAGGCAAAATTCGAGGGACCATCCACACCCGATGAGGTAGATCCAGCGATTACGAGACGATGGTTAGGGGTAAAGGCAGCTTCGGTAGGCGTCACAAACACCTCGAAATCGGCAATCGCAAACCCTGCCAAACCAAAACTTGAATCATAAGTGCCATTGGGAAGGAGCCGTATTACTGTTGTGCCATTATACGCACCGCTTGACCCAATCAGGAGCAGTTTCCCATCCGTCTGTTGCAATACATCCAGACCCAGGTCGTCGCCGACAAGGGTAATGATCCGCTTCCCGTCCGTGCTGAACGTAGGGTCGAGCGTGCCGTCGGTCTGGTAGCGGACGAGGACCATGTCCTTATTTGTTCCAGCCAAATTATCGGCGCTTTGTCCGGCCACCACAATTTTCCCATCGGATTGTAGGAGCAACGCATTGCCATCGGTAGTGACATCCAAGAGCGTGGTAAGTTTCCCATCAAAACTGAAAGTGTTGTCCAGCGAACCATTGGGGTTGAGGCGTGCCAGACCAATGGACCGAACCCCGGAAGAGACTGATTTTCCGGCGATTACGATTTTCCCATCCGCTTGCAAGGCCACTTCCTCTGCAAAATCAATCGCGTTGGCTGCGACTGGGATAAGCACACGCCCGTCGCCACTGAAGGTATTGTCGAACGAGCCATCGGCATTCAGCCGAATCACCTTGAAATCCGAATTTTGGCCATTGCTGCCATTCCCCACTGCCACGATTTTCCCATCGGGTTGAATCACCATGTCTTTGAAGAAAAAATCCTCGTTTTCGAGCAGGAGTTTGCCGTTGGTCCCGAAAGAAACGTCGAAGGAAGTGCCGTTGGGGTTGAGCAACAAGGCCGAAAAACCTGTTTCATTCCCGACCGCCGAATTGCCGGCTACCAGGATTTTCCCGCTGGGGAGGATTGCTATCGCTTCAGCATCGTCTGCCGCAGCTGTGGCAATACCAAAATCGGCTTTCCCATTCAGACTGAATGTGTTGTCGAGCGAACCATCGGGGCGGTAGCGAACCAGCGCATAATTCGTAGACGCCCCAGCGCCGGTTGAAATCGTGCTGCCAGCGGCCACGATGTAGCCGTTCGGCTGAATAGCGAGGCAGGTAGCCTTATTGTCGCCGTTCAAAATTGCCGTCGTCACACGGCCATCGCCATCAAAATCGCCGTCGAGCGCGCCGGCTTGGGCTATGATGCTTTGTTGGTAAACACCGAGCGCTGCTATTGCAAGAAATAGTTTTGATGCCATGGTAAAAATCGGTTTTTGACAAGATAAAAATGGTCGGGGTGGCCAAACCACCCCGACCAAGGCGCATCACTAATTCGACACGATAAACTTCAAAACTTTGCTCAAATCAGCGGCCTGCCATTGCACGAAGTATGCCCCGTTTGTCCATTGACTGGCTGGCAGTTCCAAGGTTTGGGGGCCTGCTTCGAGGGTTTGGCTGGAGGACCAGATTTCGCGGCCAGTTAAGTCAAACACCCGCGTTTGCACGTTCGAAGCTTCGCTTAATTCAAACGCTAGTGTTGCGTTTTGCCCCGTTGCGCTTGGGTTTGGGAACAATTTAAGCTCGGCATCAATGGCTAATGGCATGCTTGAGCGATCCTCGCCGCTCAACAACCCATCGCTGCAAAACTCCTGGGAGAAACTTTGTGTGCTTCGACTGGGCAAGATGTTCGTCCAGGTAAACGGGGTGTGGGTAAAAGCCCTCCAGGCATTGGTACCCTGCAAGGTTCTGACCACCGTAACCGGCTCCGTATTACACCCATTCGTGCCATTTGAGCCAAGTGTGTTGACCCGGATGGTGTGCACATCATTGAACGCTGAACCTGAAATCCTCGAGCCACAGGTCACAAAATACCCTGCCGAAAGCCCGGTAATCCGGGCCACACTGTGAGGCTCTGTGAACTGTGGGGAAGAACTCGTGTAGTAGTACGTCCAGTCGGGCAACTCCGTGCCATAAAAAGGCAAGACCATCAGGTAGGTCCCGCTGAGGATATTACCTAGGTTGGGCTGATAAACGATGCTTCCCGTGACGACCGCCCGTGTACCGCTTACATCCAAATTTACGGATACTCCTGAAAAGCCGGAATAAAACACGTTTGGCGCATAGGTTTTGGTGCTCGAAAGTCCATTCAGCGGGTTGGCGCGAATGACCCACAAGGTGGTCGATTGCAATCCAGCGCGGCCAACGGCCATCAAGGCTGCGGGTTCGGATGCGCCATTGGCAGGTTTGTACACCACATCCAGGGCTGCATCTGCCGTAAAACCGCTGTCGTAGCTCCGGCGCCAAATTTCCACGCCTGTTCCGGCATTGATGCAGGAGAGAAAACTATGTGGGTTGTTGGAACCAGCTACCCAGAACCTGCCTGTTACGACGATGGTCTCTACCCCCGAACGGATGGCATTGCAAGCCTCTAGGGCCTCAAAACTTTGTCCGGAAGTGCTGGCATAATACCGGTTACTCCAAAGCTGGGTGCCGCCGCTGTTGAACCTGGAAACCGAAAAACGGTGGTTGCCAGCCGAAGCACTGTACCCGGAAGCGGTCAGGATGACATCGCCATTAGGTTGGCGCTCCACCGAAACCCCGCGTTCGTCCAGACTGCCGCTGGCATCAAAATTGGGCAAAGCTTTGGTCCAGGTGACCGTCCCGCTCGTGTTCGTACGAATCAGGAGTGCCTGGCGTCCATTGGCAGTGCTGCGGCTACCCGCAATGAAGTACCCGGTGTGAATGCCCGCAGCGTCGAGATCTAGGTCAATGGAACTGCCATGGTAAGCCGTGGTAGGACTGCCCAGTTCGTTGATGCTGGCGTGCATGTTCACACTACCCGTTGAATTGAGTCGGGTGAGCACGATGCGGCTGGCTGGACCATAACTGAGGGAATTGGAGAGCACGATGTACCGGCCATTGGGGATAGGCTTTCCATCCTGGGGCTCTTCGTGGTTGGCTAGGGAGCCAAAGGTGTTTTCAAATTGTTGCGCAAACATTGGCGTGTTCAAAAACAGGGCGCAATAAAGGGCAACAAGGATTGGGGAAAAACGGGTGTTTTTCATAGGTGTAATCGAAATTTTGGTGAATAAAAAGTTTCCCCAAAAGTGCGGTTCTACCCTATGGCGAGCATCAGGACAAATGTTCCAAATGCTAGCACAATTGTTCCAACTCCTTGAAAATCAGTGTAAACCCTGAGTAGTCGCGCTGAAAACAAATATTTGGAAAATGTAATTTTAAGCCCGTGCTTGTTGCGCGAATTCGGTGGGTGTCATGCCTTGTGTTTTGGAAAAAAGGCGGGAGAAATAATTGGGGTCGGAAAAGCCGCATTGGAACGCAATTTCACCCACACTTAAATTGGTTTCGGCCAATAAGTGCCGGGCGTGTTCCAAGCGAAGGTTTTGAAGCAGTTGACCGGCCGAGTATCCGGTCACCTCAATGGTTTTGCGGTGCAGTTGGGTGCGACTCAGGGCAAGTTCTTTGGCCATTTGTTCTACGGAGAAGTATTCATCCGCAAGGTGCTTTTCCAATAGTTTGTAGAGTTCGCGTAGAAATTCGAAGGCCGGCCCTGAATTATTGGGCAAATTATTCGATTCCACAGACGCCAGGGTTTGACCAAAATGTAGCCAAAGTTTTTGTTTTGCAGCCCGCACCTGTGCCCGAAGCAAAAGCCAGATACCAGCGCCCAACAGCATGACGTACAGCAAATAGGCCCAGTTGGTTTGCCACCAAGGCGGCCTAATCCGAAATTGGATGCTGGCCCCTACACCATTTTCTACCCCCTCATTGTTTGCCGCTTTTATCCGAAGGGTATAGTTGCCCGGCGGAAGATGCGAAAGGGAAACTTCGTTTCGAGTGCCCAAATCGTGCCATTCCTCATCCAAAGGCTCCAAGCGAAAAGCAAAACAGTTTAGTTCAGGGTGGATAAAATTCAAGGCGGCAAACCGGAATGTCAAGCTGTTTTGTTCGTGCGAAAGCACAAATTTGGGGGCAAAAATTGGAGCTTCCGGCAGTTTACCCTCGCCGGAGCCAATCTCCATTTTTTTGTTGAAAAGCAGGATTTCGGTGAAAAAAACAGGCGGGCTTGTCTTGTTCTGCACCTTCAAGCTGTCTGGATGAAAGGCCACAAGTCCCTCGGTAGTCCCAAACAACAGCGCCCCATCTGGCCGTTGGTAAGCCGAAGACCAATAAAACAAGGGGCTGGGCAAGCCATCCGCTGTTCCAAAATTCCGCAATTCGCCGGTGCCAGGATTTAGCCTGGACAGTCCATGGCTTAAATGCCCAATCCAGATGTTCCCCTGCGCATCATCTCGGATACTCATGATTTTATCGTCGGACAAACCATCGCTGCGCAAATAGCGACGGAATAGCGCTGTTTGCCCCGATTGCCAATCGGCTGGCAAACAATTTAGCCCACCGTCGGTGCCAAACCATAAAGCACCCCGGCGGTCTTGCCAAATGGCCAAAACGATGTCGTTGCTAAGGGAATTCGTGTTTTTCGGGTCATACCGAAACTGCTCTGCTTTGATAACTTTTCCGTGGGTATCAAAAGTAAACAAGTACAGTCCTTCGGTAAAGGTCCCAACCCAAAGCCGGTTTTGGCGGTCGAAAAACAAGGAGAGCACGCTTCCCGGAGTGTTGGGGTTGCTGGAAATTCTATCCAAATAGGAGGTGAAATGTTCCTTTTCTGGCTCAAACCGGTCCAAAACCCCATTGCTGCCTAACCAAAGTTGCCCCCATGCGTCCTTGGTCAAGGCAAACAAGCTGCCTTTGGCCGGTCCCCGACCATCGGTTGCGGCTGGATAATGACGAATCGTTCCGGTATGGGCTTCCACCCTGAACAACCCATCTCCCTTGGAAGCAGCCCAGACTAGATCCCCATCGGCCCATAATGCATGGAAGTTTTGGGGACGCAGTTGCTCCAATTGTTCCGTTCCGAGGGCGCAACGAAACAAACCATCCTCACTGGCAATCCATAAATATCCGGCGTGCTCGAGTAGGGTGCGGATTTTTTTTAACCCAAAAACAATGGATGGATAATGACTCCTCAAACCCAAATCGAAGGGACTTGGATGGTGGTACCAATACCGAAATCCTTGTTCTGTAGCTTGCCAAACGGCCTTGTTTGGGTTTGCCCAAAAACGACCTTGGGTCGCGTCTGGAGGAAGGCCAGGGAATTGCGCTTCTATTTGGAAATCAAGATTTTGTGCATCAAACCTAGCCCATTTTTGGGGCACCTTCACCCACAAATCACCCGCAGCGGATTGTTGAAGGTTGTACACAAAATTGTTGGGCAGGCTTTCGGGCTTTTGCGGGTCATGTAGAAAATATTCAAAACTACGGTCCCGCTTGTCAAACCTGCAAAGTCCAAACGCCGTACCCACCCAGAGTTGATCGGTTCCGGCTTCCAATAAGCAAGTGATATGGGCAGAGGATGGCCCGGAATAACGACTTTCTGGTTTGGCAGACTGCAATACCTCATCGCTCTGCCCAAAAGGTTTGGGGAATACTGTAAAAGTGTTGGTTGTAGGGTCAAAGCGGTTCAAACCTCCGTCGGCGGTACCGAGCCAGAGTATGCCCGCTGCGTCTTGCAAGCCACAGGTAATTACGTCGCTGTTCAAAGAGCCAGGACGCTCGTTTTTTTTGTAGCGCACAAATTTTTCAAGCCGCGGATCAAATCGACAAAGTCCTCCGCCGAAGGTGCCAAACCAAAGAAACCCCTCCCGGTCTTCAAGGGTAAAGTTTATCCAGTTGCCACTCAGGCTATTGGTGTCGGACGGGTTGTAGTTGTACGTTCGGATTTCACGACCATCCCAACGGTTCAACCCGTTTTGGGTCGAAATCCAGACAAAGCCGCGGCTGTCTTCAAAAATGTGGAAAACGTTGTTGTCCGTAAGGCCCTCCGCAATGCCCAACTGCGCAAACGCCCAATCTGGGTGGGGCTGGGCAGACAAATAAAGGGGCATTGCCCAAAGCAGTAATAGGGCGCGAAGGGATTTCATTGAAACAAAAGTAGCAGAAACCTAACTACAAACCACCCGATAGCCCACCCCCTTCAAGGTTAAAATCTGCACGCCGGGGTCTTCCTTCAAATATTCCCGGAGCCGGGTGATGTACACATCCAGGTTGCGGGAATTGAAAATCGAATCGTGGCCCCACACCTGTTTGAGGATTTCCCTGCGCTCCACGATGGTGTTGAGCTTCGTGGCCAATAGTTCTAACAACTGGGTTTCACGGTGGGAAAGCTGCCGAGGGGGCAATCCGTCGATATGTAACTGCTGGCGTTCGGGCTGGAACAGAAAGCGGCCTAGGCGGATTCCTTCGGGATTTAGGACCGGGGCGGTTGGGTTTCCTTTGACTAGATTCACCAGGTTTTTGATGCGCACGATGAGTTCTTCCTGACTGAAGGGTTTGCGCAAATAATCGTTTCCGCCGGAGTCGAATCCCTGCAAAACATCCTCCGTTTGGCTTTTGGCGGTTAGGAAAATGATGGGCATCTGCGGGTCGAGCGCGCGGATTTCCTTGCCCAATGAAAAGCCATCGCGATGCGGGAGCATCACGTCGAGCACACACACATCCGGGCGGAACGACTCAAAAGCCGCCAGTACCTCCGCGCCATCGGTCACCCAATGCACTTCAAACTGGCGACTTTCCAGACTTTCCTGCACGATTTTGCCGAGAAAGGGTTCGTCTTCAACGTAAAGTATCCGCATGATTTCGCCACGAATTTCGCCGCATGTTTTTGCCACGAATTGCACGAATTTACACTAATTTTTTCGTGCAAATTCGTGCAATTCGTGGCAAAACACCTCAAAGTTTAATCTCAATCGCATCCTTTTCCCGCTTGAATCCAGCCAGGGAATAAGAAAAGCTGAGCATGAAATAACGCGCCAAATTACGCACGCGCTCTTCTTGGAGGTAGTTAAACTGGCTGCTCCGACTGATGCCGATGTTTTGGTTCAATAAATCGTAGGCAGCAAGTTTGATTTGCCCTTTGTTGTTTTTCAACACGTAACGCGTCACGCTGGCACGCCAGAGGGGAATGGCGCGCGCTTCGCCAAAAACTTCCTTGGAATAAATCGTGCAGTCAATGCCGGTCCCAATGGCCCATTTTTTATCGGGGAACACTGTGATTTCCCCAAAATAGCGCTGATTTACAAAGGATTGGTTCAGTGAGGTACTCACGGAATATTGGGTACTGTTTTGCGAAATCTCGGTTCCGATGGTCCAATCGGTCCATACTTTTCGGCGGTTGTCGAAGGAAACTTCGAGCGAGTTCAGCAAGCGGTTGGTGGTGTTTTCAACGTCGTTGACAAAGAGAATCCCGCGGTTGTAGGTGTTGTTGAACCGGGTGCTGAAGTTGATTTTGAGCGGACGAATAGGCGTATTATAACTCGCATTGGCGTTGAGGGCAAAGTCGTTTTCCACGTTCACTGGCCGAATGCTTCGACGGAAAAGGCTGTCGATCGTGGCGGAATTGGTGATGCGGTCGCGGGTGTAGGTGCCATTGAGCGAGACAAAAAAACTGCTCATCGTGAACTGGTCGAAGTTCATAAAACTCGTCCCCAGGTTGTGTGCGTATTCCGGGCGAAGGTCGGGGTTGCCGGCATACACATTCAGCGGGTCGGAGTTGTCTACCAGGGGTTGGAGTTGCTCCAGCGAGGGTTCCCGCAGACTGGTGTTGTACTCCACATTGATATGGCGAGAGGTCCTCAAATCGTAATTGAAAAATGCGCTGGGCAACACCCGGGTGAAGTTTCTTCGAATGGGGTTTTCAAGTCCCAACACCTCGCCATCCAGCTGTGAATGTTGTAGTGCGGCTCCCGTGGTTAGGTTGAAATTCGGGCGGTTGAGCATAAAATTAAGCCCCGCCCGGTCGTAGCGGTACCCGCGTCGGAACTCATTGCTCAACAAGGGATTAAACACCTCGCCGGGCGTGGGTGTGGTGACCCGGTCGAAGAAACGCTTGCCCGTGCTGTTCAAATATTGTTGGTGCTCCACGCGGGTTTCCAAGTAGCGTTTTTTGCCCAAGGGTTCGGTGAACGCCAGGGAACCGCCGTAATTGTTGGCCTCGTCAGAGTAGGCCTGACGTTGGTTGAGGGAGGAAACCCCCGGCGGGTTTTGGCGCAAAAATTCGTTGCTGGAAATGAGGGTCCCATCGCGCTGTTCATCGCCAAAATTACCATTGGCGCTTGCTATAAGTGCACGCCCTTTTCGGCCAAATCTCAGTCGGTAGGTCAGGCTCGCGTCCCCTTTGAATGTCTGTCCAGCAGCGGCATAATCGCGCAGCCCGGTGTTTTGGAGGACGTCCGTGGAATCAAAAGTGCGCGCATTGCTCAGGCTTTCAAACAAGCCATCGTTGAAGGTAAAACGCGAACGAAACGTCAGGTTTTGAAACGAATCCAGCTTGTGTTTCAGGGTCAGGTTAAGCCGGTGGTTGGTATTGCGATTGAGCCGGTCTTCGCGTTCGTCTGCGTTGAAACTCCCCGTGCCCAGGGTTCCGATTTGGGTCGCATTGCGCTCCAGCGTATTTTCAAGTCGGTTGTAAAAGTAGTTGGCACTCAAGGAAGTACGCTTTGAGAAATCGGTGTTGAAATTGGCCCCGCCCGCCCAACTTTCGGTAAAACCTCGGTCGAGCATCGGTCCCATCGGCACCCCGCCATCCTCGATGTTGAACGACAGTCGCACTCTGCCTCCTCCGCCGCCGCCGCCACTCATGAAATTGCCCAAACCGCCCATGAAATTGATATAATCCTGGAAGGAAAAAGCCTGCTGGTTGTTGTTATTGGCCATGCCAATCGCCGACATCTGCGTGCGCCGGCCAAAACGGTTGATGTTGAAATTGCCCTCGTACCGGCCTTCCGTGCCCGCCCCGATGTTGGCTTTGCCAAAATAGCCCTGCTTTTTGCCGTCCTTCAATTTGAGGTTGATGGTGCGTTCGTCACGACCGTCCTCAATGCCTGTAAACTCGGCGGATTCCGATTTTTTGTCAAATACCTGCACCTTGTTCACCGCATCGGCGGGCAGGTTTTTGGTGGCAATTTTGGGGTCGTTCCCAAAAAATTCCTTGCCTTCCACCAACACGTTCTGCACGGTTTTCCCCTGCGCCTTGATGGTGCCGTCGGGCTGCAC
>JALHPW010000013.1:18352-21470 GCA_022842255.1 Saprospiraceae bacterium
CACCACGGCGCCGGGCTGGACTTTGAAGGCCTGGGCGTTGTATTCCAGGGTGTCTTTGCGCATGGAAAGTGGTACGCGATCGGCGGTGATTTCCACGTCGTTCAAAAGTAGGGAAGCGGGCTGGAGCACGATTTTTCCTATATCCAATTTACCCGACCCCGACTCCATTTTGAGTGCTTGCCAATGGTTTTTATGTCCCAAGTAGCTGACTTGCAGCACATAATCGCCTGATTCTATACGTTTTAGGGTGAATCGTCCGGTTTCGTCGGTCAGTCCAAAAACCACAAACAGGGAATCTTTCGCCTCCAACAAAACCACGCTTGCTGCGGGCAAAGCCATACCGCTGGTATCGGTCACTTGGCCCTCAATCTGTAGGTTTTGAGCGAAAAGGTGGGTTGTGCTCGCTGTAATCAGGATGATGAAGAGTGCGAGAAGAAATTGTTTCATAGCTTAATTTTTGAGTTCCCAGTGGCGAACCAAGTTTAGTTTTTAAAGTCAACTTCCCGAAAGTTTGAAACTTTCGGGAAGTTCGCTCAACGCTAATTCCAGCGCCCGTGCTAGTTGCGGATAATCACTTTCATCGTTCCGCCACCGCCGGGGGTAGCGCCCATTTCCTTCAGTTTTTCGTCGCGGATTTTGGTGAATTCCTCACGGGTCACGGACTTGCCCTTGCTGGGTTTTGTGATGGCCTTGGCGTCCAATGTTTTGAGTTCTACTTTTTCAGCCACCAGGGTTCGATCGCCATTCGACATACTTAGCTCGAGAATCAGGCCGGGTAGATCGGCGAATTCGCCTGGGCCAATAGCCACTGGGATTTGTGGGGTAAACCATGCTTCCACTTGTCGGGAAGTGTCCTGTAGCACCGCTTTTTGGCAGAGATAACCGGCCACTTGTTTTTGTTCGGCGCTAACCTTCCATTTCATTCTTTTGGGGGATTCTTCAATCAGGAAAAAGCGGCCAAAAAATTCGGTACTTTCAATGCGTTGTCCATTGGCGATGTCGCGGTATTGATGGTTCTCCGGCCGCTGGATTTTGAAGTTCATCTGCATTTCGCCATCCTCTTCATTGCCAGAAGTGAACGAGGCGTCCGTTCCGCCGGGCGCTTGTTCAGGCGCATCGGAATAAAGGCATTCTTTTGCGTTGAAAACCAAGGCTTTAAGCGCCTTTTGTTCGCTGGGTACCATCTTGCGGAATTCTTCTTCGTTCATGCCATCCGGCACTTCGATTTTCATTTTGATGGTTTCGGTGTAGGTCACCACACCCTCATTGTTTTGGGAGAAACCCAGAGTTGAAAGGAAAAGGCCCGCTGTCATCAGGAGCATTGCGGGTAATTGAGTGATAATGAGTGCTTTTTTCATGATGTGAATGCGTTTAAAAGTTTTGTTCACCATATAGGTTGGTTTTACCACGTAGAGGGAATTTTACCACATAGTGCACATAGAAAACATAGTTAAGTCCTCCCCTATGTTATCTATGTGTACTATGTGGTAAAAGAACGAGGTGGTAAAAGAACGAGCCACAAAAGTCCAACACCCCATGGTTAAGCAACCTTGATACAACCTTAAATAAGGTTAAAGCATGTGTGATGGCTTTTATCGCGCACTTACCTTTGGGCCAGATGTTTCGACAACGCCACCATATCGCCATCGTCCTGCTGTCCCTCGGGCTCGCCCTGTTGGGCATTTTCCTGTGGCTTTTTTTGAATAAAACCTGGGAAGACGAAACAGCGAGCCTCCGGCGGGAGACCAACCAGCTGTTTGTGAACGCTGTGCATGGCATTGAAAGCCAGATTTTTGATCGGCTATTGGTAAAAAGGTGGGAAGGGGAGGATGGCGATACCACGGTGAATATTTCACTTCAGCTTCCACCGCTTGCTCGTGAACGGGATTCATCCGCCAAGATATTTGCCTTCGTAGAGGAGCGTTCGGTTACGACGGGCATTAGCAAGGAGCTGCGGGACAGCAACAAGACCCGTATGAAGGTTGCATTCCGCAGCGAACGTTTCCCTGCAGAAAACGAGATGTCGGGCGCCTTGTCTGTGCTGATGACCACAGACAGCATCCGTGGCATTCGCGCCGACTCCGCCAATTCAAAATTTTTGATTTCCCTGGAACAGAATTTTGGAGAAGCCATGCAACGCGCCGCCTTACCCCTGGATTGGAAAGTGATCCGGTTTAAGGACAGTTTAGATGTTGACCATCAAAGAGATGTGTTGGTAGCGGGTCAATATGCCGACATGGCCAGTGGTGAGCGTTTTCGGGCCGAAATCAGTGGCTATCGGGCTTATTTGTTGCGGAAAATCGGTCCACAGATTTTGTTTTCCGTGTTGCTTTTTGCCTGCGTGGGTTTGGCGTTTTTGTTTGTGTACCAGAGTTTGCGGCAACAAATCCGGCTCACGGAAATCAAAAACGAGTTCATCCGAAACATGACGCACGAGTTGAAAACCCCTATTTCAACCGTGAGTGTGGCCATCGAAGCCCTGCAAAATTTTGACGCCCTAGAGAACCCCGCTCGCACCCGGGAGTACCTCGCCATTTCGCAACTCGAACTCAACCGGCTCACGCTTTTGGTGGATAAAGTGCTGCGGATGTCGCTCTTCGAACAGGGCGAACCAGAACTTAAATCCGAAGCACTCGACCTCCGCAACCTGGTGGAAGAAGTGCTGGCCGCTATGAAACTGCAATTTGAAAAATACCGCGCCGATGTGAGTCTGTCCGTTTCCGGCACCGATTTTTCCCTGCGCGGCGACCGGCTCCACCTGGTCAGCGTGTTGTACAACCTTTTGGAGAACGCCTTGAAATACAGTCCATTACCTCCACAAATCATGGTCAGCCTCGCCCACAGCGAACACCACCTGACCCTGCAGGTACGCGACCAAGGCCATGGCATTCCTGCCGAATATCAGGGCCGGATTTTCGAAAAATTCTTCCGCGTGCCCACCGGCGATGTACACGATGTGAAAGGTCACGGCCTGGGCCTGAACTACGTAGCTGGCGTGGTGCGCCTACACCAAGGCAGTATTGAGGTGGAAAGCAAGGAAGGCGTTGGGACGGCGTTTACGGTGAAATTGCCGAATAATTAAACCTCGTAGGTTTTTGAAACCCACGAGATTTAGGTT
>JALHPW010000014.1:0-10735 GCA_022842255.1 Saprospiraceae bacterium
GCAGCGCTCGAACCGCTTTACGGACAGGGCAAGGTGGCGGATTATATTCCCGAACTTGGCAAGGTACCGCCCCGGCAATTTGGGCTTTGCCTACAACTAAACGATGGAACGCGCTATGCGTTTGGGGATAGCCAAAAGAAGTTTTCCATCCAGAGTATTTCCAAGGTCTTTACCCTGAGTCGGGCGTTTGCGATGATGGGAGAAGATTTGTGGGAACGCGTGGGCGTAGAGCCAAGCGGCACCGCTTTCAACTCCCTGATGCAGCTGGAATACGAAAAAGGCATCCCACGCAACCCGCTCATCAATGCAGGGGCTTTGGTGGTGACCGATATTTTGGTTTCAAAATTCGACAACCCCAAGTTGGAAATCCTGCGCTATTTGCGCCAATTGGCCGGAACTGAAGACATATTTTTCAATGAATCGGTGGCGGAGTCTGAGCGCAAAACAGGGTATCGCAACTTCGCATTGGCCTATTTCCTCAAGTCCTTTGGCAATTTGCAAAATGAAGTGGAACAGGTACTGGATGTCTATTTCCACCAATGTTCCATCGAGATGAACTGTACCGAACTGGCCCATTCAATGCAGGTTTTTTCCCAACATGGACTCGAAACGGGCAGTGGCGAACGGCTGCTCAGTTCCAGTCAAACCAAACGTTTGAACGCAGTGATGCAAACCTGCGGTTTCTACGATGAAGCCGGGGAGTTTACCTATGCCGTCGGACTTCCGGGGAAAAGCGGGGTTGGAGGCGGCATTGCGGCTTTGCTGCCAGGACAATACAGCATCGCCGTGTGGAGTCCCGAACTCAATAAAAAAGGCAATTCAGTATTGGGAATGAAGGCCTTAGAGCTATTTACAACGTTGACAGGGCGTTCGGTTTTTTAATTTTTGCCCCTAAATGGTTATCAAACCACCATGACCCAATTCCGTTCATTCATCCAGCTATTCTGGATAGCTTGTTGTGCCGTATCCATGATGGCGCAGACGCGCCTGTTGCTTGGCAGGCCGTTGGAGCTGGGTTGGCTGGACGGTTTTGTGTTTGGCGGCACCGTTTTTGGCTACTATTTCAGCCACCCTATCAAAAGTCACCAAATACTCGCTTGGGCAATGGGGGTATTGGGTGGGGCCTGCTTTTGGCTGGAATTCATGGTGGCCCCTGACAAAGGCCAATTGGAATGGGTAGGACTCGCGCCCGGATTGCTTTGGCTGGCCTACTATGGCTTCCAAAAACCTGGAAACGCCGGTTTGCGCGGATGGGTCATCGCCAAACCCATCACCATTGCACTGACCTGGGCTTGGGTGACCGTCTTACTGCCCACGCCGCTGACCCAATGGCCTGAACTGTTTTTTGTAGTACTTGGAAGAGCAGCCTTCATATTTGCCCTTGCCTTGGCCTACGACCTTGGGGACATGGCCTACGATGCAAAACAGGGATTGAACACTTTGGCTAGAAACCTGGGCTCAAAAGGCACATTTTCGTTGATTTACAAGAGTTTAGTGGCCGCAGGAATTTGTGCCAGCATCAATGTCTACCTCGATATTTATAGCCCCCTTCAGGCGCTGGGCTTGTTTGCTTCCTTAATTTTCAGCGGGATTTGGCTGCGGTTCTTGCTGCCCCAAAAGGCCTGGGAAACTTGGCACAAACCCCTCATCGATGGATTGATGGTATTGCAGTTTTTGCTGCTGCTGGTTTCCTCCAAAGGCTGAACCTTAACTACCCACGCACATAATCTTCCAGGTATGAAAATTCCTCCGTCAAGGCACCTTTTTCGGCAATCATGCCCCGGCAAATAGCCGCACTAGCCCGGCCTTTCAACACCTCCGGTAAAATCCGCTCCAACAACTGCCTGCCAAAAAAGGCCGAAGCATCGCGTGGAAGTTCGGAGGGAAGGTTGTCGATGGTCATCATGTCCACCACATGGGATTGATATGGGGCCGTTTCCACCCCTTTTACCGGGTCGAACCCATACACCGGGTCGGCAATTTTGGTGGCGCGGATGGTACTGGGCACCGAAGACGCAGGCATCAAATCGCAGGTGATATCGGCGATGACTTGGGGGCGGAAGTCGGCACGACCCATATCTTCCAAGGTAAAAAACATGGGTGCTTTTTTGTCGTAAAAAATGCCGTTGATGAAGATATCCGTCGAAGGCCAAAAGCGTTGGAAGGTGCTGACATATTCATCGCCATGGGCATAAAAGTGCCTTTTGTCAAACGCTTTCCCGTCCCGGTGCGCCACGTAGTCTTCTGCATGAATTTGGGTAAAAACCGCAGTATCATATTGATTTTCAAGAAAATCTGCGGGAGAAACCTGTTCAATGCCCATGTCGCGCAGGTTCTTGGCCGCGCCCGACGACACCCGACCACCGCCGGTGAGCACAATGCGCAGGGGCGGCAGTTTCAGTTTTTCATACACCTCCAGGACCTCCGCATAATCGTGGCTTTCACAGAGACGCGGCAAGGAAAAATCGCCGGTCCGTTTGCCCCAGGTCCAGAGACCATTGTGAGCGCCCACGATGCCTGCGTAAAAACCAAATGCGATGAGGCGTTCGCCTTTTTCATCTGTCAGCACCTCGTAATCGATGAGCCGTATGTTTTTCTCTAAAATGGCCTGCAAAAGTGGGCGGTTGTAGGCTTGTTTTTTGATGGTATGGGAAAAAAAGAGGTAGGTTTTGCCTGGGATGAGCTTTTCGATTGGCACCTCTTTTACCCCCAGGAGGATATCGCAATCCGAAAGGTCTTCCTGCAGGTGAATGCCGTGTTTGGTGAATTCTTCATCCTTGAAACAGCGGATGGGTGAAGGTTCGACCACGATGCGGACGGGCAGCTCGACCTGGGCTTCGGCGCATTGTTCGGGGGTCAGCGGGGTGCGGGCATCGGGCGGGGTTTTGCCCTCTCGGATGATGCCGATTTTGATGGTAGTATTTGGCACGTTATACGGTGATTAAAGTGATTTTGATGATTTGAGCGATAGAAACGCCTTGATTTTTAATTGATTACG
Source organism: Saprospiraceae bacterium (assembly GCA_022842255.1). Taxonomy (GTDB): domain Bacteria; phylum Bacteroidota; class Bacteroidia; order Chitinophagales; family Saprospiraceae; genus M3007. The sequence continues at coordinate 2,999 of JALHPW010000014.1, forward strand.
TGTGCTCGGTGTTCAAAATCACTCTGCATTGGCTATAAATCTTGTTAATTCATTAGGCACCTCGGACAAGGTGGTGGACCCAGGTGCCGGCTTGCAAAAATTGGGCGCAAAGGTAGGGCGATTTGGGACAGAAAACAGCCTGGACAGAATTGTGGAAAACTATTAACACCAGTGGTTGAACTTTGGGAGTGGGATTTGGGTTTATCTTTGCGTCTTGGTTACTGGTTACTGGTTACTGATAATTTGTTCCGGCCAGTACCCAGTAACCAGTAACCAATTACAATTAACGGGGCTGCTTTGGTATTGACGGGAAGGTGTAGTCGTTTCGTAAGCATGCAGGGGCATGGTCGGTTACCCCTCAAAAAACAACGACCAAAATGTAACTGGCGAATACCAGTACGCTATGGCTGCCTAATTCTAGCGAATTAGGACGCTTTTGTACCGTGTGAGGGCCACGCCCAGCGTCCCCCTCTTAGCTTCCGATTTCTGATAGGGGCCACCGTGCATCAAACTTTTTTCAGGATAGTCTCACAGGATGCTCCGGATGTGGGATGAAACTTAGGAGATAAGGCGCAAATGTGTGGGTCACTGAACCAGTCTTGCGCTCGAAAACCCAAACAGTGAATAAGCATGTAGAAGGCGTTGCGGCGCTTTGTCCGGACGCGGGTTCGAGTCCCGCCAGCTCCACCATCCATCGTTTCGGGTTAGTTTAGGTTAGGTTTGTGTTGTTGATTATCAATCATTTAGCAATATTGAAAACCTAAACTAACCCAAACGAAACCAACCGGACGAAAAAAATCTTACACCACTTTTTGCACCACCGAAAGAACGGCTTACTTTTGTAGTGACGGTTAAACATTCACCAACTGCAAAAAGTGACCCATGCGCAAACCTCGCTTCGCCCCGAAGCCTGACACCCGGTTTCCACATTTCCAAATCTACTTACAGTACACCTACACCAAAGGGAAGTTCCTTCGGTACTATACAGGTGTAACCGTTCCAAAGGAATATTGGGACAAAGAGAAAGAGCGGGCAAAGCCAGACCGCAAGTTTCCAGACTACGCCGAGATCAATGCCCAACTGAATCGGATTGAGACCGAAGCCGCCCAAATTGCGCTTCGCAGTCAGTACAACAAATCTGACCTCAGCAACGAAGTTTTCAAAAACGAACTGGATACCTTTTTGGGCAAAAAGGCGGAAGTAGAAAAAAGCCTGACCTTCCTTCGCTACTTTACAAAAGCCATTGAGGAAAGGGCGGCAAACCCCAATTATGCCAAAAGCAGTATCAAAGTGTATGTTTCGACTTTCAACCACCTGAAAGCCTATACCGAAGGGGTTTTGCGCCGGGAAATCACCTTTGCCGATTTTAACCACGTCTTTTTTAGTGATTTTTCCAATCACCTCTTTGCCAAAGGCTTTGGGAACAACTACGTTCATAAACTCACATCCACGCTCAAAACCATTTTGAGGGAAGCCGACCGCCGGGAGGTAGCACCTGAATTGAAAATAAAGGATGGTTGGTTAGTGGCCAAACGCGAAGAGCCGCCTGCCATCTATTTGACCGAAGACGAACTTGCCCAACTATTCAATATTGACCTTTCCGGCAACCCTCGCCTTTGCCGGGTGCGCGACCTGTTTCTGGTTGGCTGCCATACAGGGTTGCGGTTCTCAGATTTTACCGTGTTGAAGCCTGGCAACTTCAAAAAGGCTGCCGACGGAAAGGAGTACATCGAAATGATGACCCAAAAAACAGGGGCAAAAGTTACCATCCCGGTAAAATCCGAAGTCCGGGAAATTCTGACCCGCTACGCCTACCAAATCCCAAAGGCAATTTCCAACCAAAATTTCAATGAGTATTTGAAAGAGGTCGGCCAATTGGCAGGGCTGACAGAACCGACCATGCTAACCCATTTCCGCAATGGAAAACGGATTGACCAAACCTGCCCTAAGTTTGAATTGATGACCACCCACACGGCGCGGCGTTCATTCGCCACAAATGCCTACAAAGCAGGCGTACCCGTCAAATATATTATGACGGTGACAGGTCACACGACCGAGCGGGAATTTTACAAGTATGTCCGCATCCGACCCGACGAACACGCATTGCTCGTTTCTGACAACCCATTTTTCAAATAACTAACCAAAAATGTCAATTATGATTTTTGAGGAAAAAAAGTACGAAGAACAGGAATATGAGGGCATAGTTAACCTGCTCTTACAAAGTGAAAACATTGAGGAAGAGCTGCAATACGCCCGACGTTATACCCTTCGTTCAAATCCAAAAATGTTCTTCTTCCTGTTCCGCGCTGTTACTACCTTAAAGGAAGCGGCAAAACATACCAATGAAGCCATCCAGGTTTCTGAACTTCAAAATCTGGATGATACACTAAATGAGTTAGAATTAAAATTATCTGAAAACACCAACATAATTCCTGCGGAATTGCCTGATTCAATTCTTTACGATAAGAATTTATCGAGCAACTATTTGGCCGACCATAGCACGATAATTTACAAACAAGATGATTGGAGAAGTTTTCAGAACTATATCGAGGAAAAAGCACAGTCTATTCCGAAGGGCTTAGAACTGCCCTTTCTGGTTTGGTGTGAAAAAATGCTAAAATTGAATTTCGAGCGGCACATGAAAGTGTGTAAAAACCCAACCAGTTGCCCACAAAATCAGGGGTATGACCGACGCATTCAATACATATCCAGACTTATTGGAGATATTACCCCTCCACAATTAGCCCCCATTTTTCAAGTTGCCGTTGATAGCCCTCCTAAATTGAGCGATAAAATCCAATGGCTCGGCACACAAAAAGAGTTAGCGGAACTATTCATCCGATTGAGGGCAAAGGGTTGGATAGCCGATTTTGAGCCTGACACTATTAAAGAGTGTTTCACAAAATCTGACTCCATTCAACAAATTTTGAAACCGGGTGAATACACCGAAGATTTGGGTGGAACATTTGAACAGGTCTTCACACCTGAATATGTTTCAAAATTTCATGGGGTTATGCCCAACCCCAAACGAAACTAAACGATTGAAAATCAATACCAAGTCATTACCGTAATGACTTGGTAATTTCACATAGGAAAAGCACACCTGCACCTTCGCATCAACAAAATTCATGCGATATGCAAGATATAGTGCTTATTTCCATCCCTGAATCAACGATCCGTAACATCGTTGAACAAGCGTTGCGCAAGGTCATTTCTGAATGCCCACCCGCCGCCGCAACTGCTGACAATCAAAAACTGCTCACCCGAAAAGAAGCCGCCGACGTTGCGGGCGTGTGCATTGCCACGCTGGACAACAAGGTAAAAAACGGCGTTCTAAAAAAGTACCGCACGGGTGGCGTTGTCCGCTTCCGCCATCAGGAAGTCGTTGAGGCTTTTACCCAATCCCTTTTTGATAATCCCAAACGAGTAGCCACTACTCGCAACAAAAAACCGTAGGCTATGGAAAAGAAAACACCACAGCCTTTGCGGGGGGCAATCTATACGTTAGCACAAAGTGGGACATTAAAAAATGGCTCAATCGCAGAATCAGCAGAAAGAATAGTGTTCGGGGCGGGTTCTGAATTGGGAGACAACAAGGTTTGGAGAAACCGCGCAAAGCGTAAAACGATTTCCCAAAGATTGAATTTGGGGCTGATTCAAGCGGCTGAAAAAAAGGGCGAACCGGAACGAATACGCGGCTATTGGAACGCCTATTATTGTCAAAACAGGGTAGTAAGTCACGATGGCCGCATATATGGCAAATACTGCAAAAGCCGTACCTGCACCCTTTGTTGCAGTATCAGAAAGGCGGAAATAATCAATCGCTATCTGCCTGTTTTGCAAAAATGGGAAGCCCCTTTTTTCGTCACTTTGACGGCAAAAGCAGTCAGGGCGGAAGGGCTGGCAAGGCGTTTCTTTGTTTTCAAAAAAGTATTTCGGCGAATATGTGAAAAGTATAAAAAACGGAATCAAAGAGGCAATGGGCAAAAACTCATGGGTATTAAGTCGCTGGAATGCAACTTCAACCCTGCCAAACAATCGTACAATCCACATTTTCATGTACTTGTACCAAACGAATGGGTAGCGGATGTTTTGATTAAGGATTGGCTGAAGTTGTGGACAAGGAATTTTGCACTCCCCACAGCCCAACACAAACGCCCGGTGCAAGACCTCGAAAGGGATTTGGTAGAAGTTATCAAATATGGCAGTAAGGTTTTTACAGAACCCGACACAAACAAGACCGCAAAGGGTAAAAGCCTTCCTAATATCCACACCGCCGCGCTCCACAACATCGTTACGGCTATGGAGCCATACCGAATTTTTGAGCGGTTCGGGTTCAACCTTCCAAAAGTGGAAAAGGAGCGCACGTTTAAGGTCGTTCCCGAAGGACAATCCAAAGAATGGGTTTTTAATCTTCCCGACCATGATTGGAAAAATCCAAAGACCGAAGAACGGCTGACCGGGTACACCCCGACTGCTCGACTTCTTTGGCTTTTGGAGGATAACATGGACACCGATTTGGAGTAGATTGAAGGTTTGCGGCCTTGTGTGGTCGGGCTGTTTGAGGATGGGTTTCAAAGAAAGCAAAAACGAGATACATTTGCCCACCCGCTCACCCATCTACACGCCTACCCTATGCCACTAAGTTGGAACGAAATCAAAGCCCGCGCCCTCGCATTTTCCAAAGAATGGGAACACGAAACCAGCGAAGACGCTGAAGCCAAATCTTTTTGGGATGGATTCTTTCACGTGTTCGATGTGTCGCGCCGCCGCCTGGCAACCTTTGAAACCGCCGTGCGCAAAGGCGACAACAAACAAGGCTTTATTGACCTGCTTTGGAAAGGGGTAATCCTGGTTGAACACAAATCCAGAGGCAAAGACCTGGACAAAGCCTTTCAGCAAGCCAAAGACTATTTCCCCGGCCTGAAAGAATACGAATTGCCCAAATACATTCTTGTTTCTGATTTCGAGCGGTTCAAATTGTACGACCTGGACACGGGTGCAAAGCACGAATTTCAGTTGCGCGAATTGTCCGCCCACGTTCACCTTTTCGGGTTTATGGCGGGGTATCAGAAACGAAGCTACAAAGACGAAGACCCGGTAAATATTGAGGCCGCCGAACGCATGGGAAAGCTGCACGATACCTTAGAGGCAGCGGGCTACAAAGGCCACGCCCTGGAGGTGTATTTGGTGCGGGTATTGTTTTGCCTGTTTGCAGAGGATACGGGCATTTTCGAGCGCACCCAATTTCAGGATTTAGTAGACACTTACACCAAGCCCGACGGCAGCGACCTGGCTTTGCAAATTGCCCAACTTTTCCAGACCCTCAACACACCCAAAGAAGACCGTTTCAAAACCCTGGATGAAACGTTGGGCGCGTTCCCGTATGTGAACGGCAAACTATTTGAAGAAAATTTGCCCCTGGCAGCCTTTGACACGAAAATGCGGGAAAGCCTGCTTTTGTGCTGTGCCCTGGATTGGAGCAAGATTTCCCCCGCCATTTTTGGCTCCATGTTTCAGGCCGTCATGAACCCCAAAGAGCGGCGTAATTTGGGCGCGCACTACACTTCAGAAAAGAACATTCAGAAAGTAATCAAACCGCTTTTCCTGGATGACCTATACACCGAATTTGAAAAGGCCAAAGGCAACCGCGCCCGCCTGAATGAGCTGCACCGCAAAATTGCCACGCTCCATTTTCTGGATCCGGCTTGTGGCTGCGGAAACTTCCTGATTATCAGTTACAGAGAATTGCGCGAACTGGAATTGCAAATCCTGCGAGAATTGAACAAGGGCGGGCAAGGCTTTTTGGATGTCCGGGAAATCATGCGGGTGAACGTTGACCAATTCGCCGGGATCGAGTACGACGAATTTCCCGCCCGTATCGCAGAGGTGGCAATGTGGCTCATTGACCACCAAATGAACCTGAAAGTTTCAGATGAATTTGGCCAATACTTTGTGCGCCTGCCATTGAGTAAGGCCGCTAAAATAGTGCATGGAAACGCCTTGCGGGTGGATTGGGCGGACATTGTACCCAAAGCAGAACTGAGCTATATTTTGGGCAATCCGCCGTTTATTGGAAAAAGCCTGCAAAACGAGGTGCAAAAGGCTGACATGGAAACCATCTTTGCCCAAGTGGCTGGAGCGGGTGTGTTAGATTATGTCGCGGCGTGGTATCTCAAAGCTGCACGCTACATTCAGGATACAGCGGTACGATGTGCATTTGTAAGCACAAACAGCATTGCGCAAGGCGAACAGGTGGGCATTCTATGGAGTGAGATGTTTAACCGTCACAAAGTGAAAATTCAATTTGCACATCGCACTTTTAGTTGGAGCAATGAAGCGAGAGGAAACGCCGCCGTTCATGTTGTCATTGTAGGGTTTGGTTTGGAAGATATTTCTAACAAACGGATTTTTGACTACACAGATATTAAGGGTGAGCCGCAAGAAAAAAAGGTCAAGAATATTAATCCTTATTTAGTTGAGGGCAATGATTCCACTATTCCGTCCCGGAAAGAACCTATTTGTAATGTATCAAAAATCGTTTACGGTAGCATGGCCAATGACGGCGGGAATCTCATTTTATCAGAGGAATCCCAAAGGGAATTATTAGCAAAAGAACCAGAAGCCGAAAAATTTATCCGACTGTTTTTGGGTTCGGAAGAATTTATCAACAATATCAAGCGCTATTGCTTATGGCTAAAAAATATCAAGCCCGAAGAACTTAGAAGCCTTCCACTTGTCAAAAACAGAGTAGAAGCGGTTAAATTACATCGAAGCAATAGCACACGTTTAACCACTCAAAAACTTGCAGCATTTCCGCATCTTTTTGGCGAAATTCGCCAAAGCGAATCAAATTATTTGCTGATTCCTGGAGTGTCTTCAGAAAATCGAAAATACATTCCCGTTGGGTTTATGCCTCCTGAGGTAATTGCCAGTGATTTGGCCCGGATGGTTCCGAATGCAACGCTTTTTCTTTTTGGAGTAATTACTTCGCAAATGCATATGAATTGGGTAAAGTATGTTTGTGGAAGGTTAAAAAGTGATTTTAGGTACTCAAACTCCATTGTTTATAATAACTACCCTTTCCCACTCAACCCCACAGACCCTCAAAAACAGAAAGTTGAGGAAGCCGCACAAACCGTTTTGGACACCCGTACTAAGTATCCAAGTAGCAGTCTTGCCGATCTATACGACCCTGTAACCATGCCGCCCGATTTGGTGAAAGCACACCAAGCCCTGGACAAGGCCGTGGACTTGTGCTACCGCCCGCAAGCCTTTGGCAGTGAGTTGGCGCGTATTGAGTACCTTTTTGGGCTTTATGAGCAGTACACCGCGCCGATGTTTGGCGGGGCGGGAAAGAAAGGGAAGTGACAACTACAAACCAGGAATGAAAAAGCCGGACTTCTCTTAGGGCAAAAGCTATGAGCGTCCGGCTTTTTTATCGTATTGTCTCTTCCTGCGATTGCTTCATCAAACCTATATCGCATTCGTTTTCAAGGTCTCAATTGGATCTTTTCAATTCAACATTTTGCCAGAAGCATCGAAAATCAAATCCTTCCGCTTTACTTCGGCTTCGTACACTGTTGAGCCGTCGGCTTTTTCTATGCGGGCTGCTTCTTTTACTTTTTTGCCTTGCAAGGCGGTACGGATAGGCGCGGGGAGGTCCGAAAATGCGATTTCGGTTTCCGTTTCGAGCCAGTGGCCGTCAGCAGAAAAATTGGCGGACATCTCCCGACT
>JALHPW010000014.1:10745-20971 GCA_022842255.1 Saprospiraceae bacterium
TTTTCTCCTTTGACCAATCCACCTCTTGTGCATTGGGAAATTTTTGCTGGAATGCTGCCAGCACCGCTTGCGGCGGGTTTGCGGAAAATGCAGTCGCGCAAGAAACGAGCGCAAACAGGTTTAAAAGCATGATTTTTTTCATGGTCAAAAATTTATGTTTGAATGAAAGATGTGTCAAAGGTTTGCTTCGATTTTGGAGAAACTTTGGAGGTCAAAACTTCCAGTTATACCCCACCCGAAGTACCTGCGTCTCGTAGTAATCCGTGCTTTCCAACCTGAATCCCGTCCCTTGTATGCTTTTTCTGATTTGCATGGTGTTCAACAAATCCGTTGCATTCAATACCAGTTCACCCCTTCCTTTCTGGACGATTTTTTTCACGCCTAAATCCAGTGAGTAGCGGCTGCCGATGCGTCCTTGTGGGATAAGGTCAGGGGCGAGCCAAATGCTCGAAATTTGCGCCTCCCAGTCTCTTGCCATTTTTATGGAAGCGTTTAATTTAAAATTCCCAGATACAAGCTGCTGTTTTTCAGCAGAATAAGTCGTCGGAACGGGATATAAATTGACTACCGTAAACGCCTCAAAAGTGTTTTGATAAAGGTTCCCATTTGCGCTCATCGAAAGCCATTTGGAAATTTTTTGCTGCCAAACAAACTCCGCACCAGTGTTCCAACTGCGCCCGGCATTCTGGAAAATATTATATAGTATCACACTGCCTGGCACTTGCGTAGCAATGCGCGAAATCGTGCCGTCGGTGATACGGTGGTAAATCGCCGTAAAAAAACTGCCCTGTGAAAATGAACTTTTAAAGCCTAATTCGCCGGACATCGTGAACTGCGGTTGAAGCGCAGGGTTCCCAACTTTGATGAGTTCCGGCTCATCGTATTTTGGGAAAATGCGGATGTCCACTTCGTTCGGGCGGTCAACCCGCCGATTGAAAAAGAGCGTGATTTTGTTGCGCTCGTTGAATTTGTACGCCGCACGAAGGTTGGGGAAAGGTTGGAAATAGCGATAACCGTCGCTTTTGTAAGTGTTGTGATTTGGGTTAACTTCGTAGTCCACTTTAACATATTCGACCCGCAAGCCACCCTCAATTTCAACTTTTTCGTTTTCAAAAACGTAGTTTGAATACAGCGCAGGGATTTTTTCGTAATAATTCGCCCAGCCACCCGCGCCCGTGTCAATCGGAGAATTTTGCCCCGGAAAAAACTGCATATTTACCGGGATCGAGCGAAACCTACCTTTGAACCCCGCCTCTACTCGCCCATGTCGAAGCGGTTTTGAGTAGTCTGCATTGAAATCCCAAACGTGTTCGTCAGAAAGAAGTTTGAAAGCATCCTCGCCACTAAAATTGGGTAGCGTATTGGTAAAAAAATACTGCTCATCTTCCCGATGAAAAGAGTAGTTGCCCGTAAAAATCAAGTTGTGACCTGGTTGGCGGAATTTATGCGTGAAAACCGTTGAGCCAAGCGCGGTGTACTTCACTTCATCCTCTAAAAATTGCCAAAGTCGGTAACGGTTTTGGGCTTCCGGGGTGGTCAGAAAGAAAGGTTGGTCGCCATTGTCTATGATTTTTTCGCGATTGAACAGCCCCGAGACAGTCAACGAGTTGCGCCCGTCGAAAGCATGGTCGAGACCTATTTTAGCGGTGGCGTAATCGGTTGTGCGGTTGCGTTTGACTTGCTGGAAAATCACCGAGCCGTCGTCGTAGGTACGCGTCGAAAACTCGTTTTTATTCAATGTCGGGGAATAAAGCCAGTCACCCTGAAAAAAAACATTGGTGGCTTTTTTTCGATAATTGGCTGAAAAAGAGGGGTTTAATTTGGGCGTTGCCTGAAACTGCGGTCGTATGGTCGGCAAGTTTTCCCGTTTTTCCCAGAGTGCGCCCGCTCCCACTACCATACCGACTTTACCGTTGAAGCCTTGTTGTTCCTGTTTTTTGAAAACGATGTTGATAATGCCCGCGCTGGCATTGGCATCGTATTTCGCCGAAGGGTTGTTGATGATTTCGATTCGTTCAATAGCTGAGGCGGGTAGGTTGTCCAAACCTTTTTGCGAGCCATAGCCTGTAAGGGCGGTCTGTTTTCCGTCAATCAGGACGACAATTTTGTCGCTACCCCGTAATTGGACTTTGCCATCTTCACCGACTGCAACACCAGGCAAATTGGTCATTGCCTGTAAAACTGAGCCTCCCGATTGGCTGATGTTGTCGCTGACAGCATAGGTTTTCTTATCCATTTTACTGGAAACCTCGTCGGCTTTTGCAGAGACAATTACTTCGTTCAAAGCCTTTGCGTCCTCCTTCATCTGCAATACACCCACATCCAAAAATGTGCTTAATTCACCTACCACTATCCGTTGTCGCAGGGTTTGGTAGCCCAAATAGGTGGCTTCAAGGCGGTAGTTACCTTTTTTCAGAGCCGACAATGAGAAAGAACCTGCCTCATCGGTCAAAGTCCCAGCGACAAACGCGCTGTCCTTTTCGGTTTTCAAAACGACGCTCAAAAAGGCAAGTGGAGTTTTGTTTTGTGCGTCTTGTACTTTGCCAGAAAGGGTGATTCCGTTGCCCGACGGGGTTTGGGCGATGATTTGCGTTGTGCAAAAAGCAGCGAAAAGTAGCGGGACAAACAATTTTTGTATTGACATTCCTAAATCATTTTCAAGCAAAAGTCCGGGGCGATTTTGGAGGAAATTGGGAGGATGGGGTTCAAAAAACTATTTCCTAAAACGCAACTGCACGCGCCAAACACCCTGCTCAAACGACATTTCAAGCCCGAAGCCTTGTTGTTCGCAAATTTCCACGACCATTGCTAAACCCAGTCCCACACCCTCCGAATGCGGATTTCCGCGCGCAAAACGGGCAGTCAAATCCGTCACCGAGGCTTCTGGCAGGGCGGATGAGTTTTCCACGATTAGGCAGTTTTCATTCAAAGTCACACGCAGAAAACCGCCTTGGAGATTGTGCTTTACCGCATTTGTGAGCAAATTAGTCACGAGTGTTTCCGCCAAAAACGGGTTGATTTCGAGTGTTATTTCTACTAAAACGGCCTCTAATTCCAGTTTTTTTTCATCGATGAAATCTTCGAGCCATATCAATCTTTTTTCCAAAAGTGGTCTCAATGCTACTGGCTTTCGCTCCAGAAACTGATTGTTCTCGATTTTTGAGAGCAGTAAAAGAGATTGATTGAGCCGCACCATGCGCCGGGTGCTTTGGCCAATGATGTCAATTTGTTGTGCCTGTGTTTCACTAATGGTCTCGTTTTGTAATAATAGTTCCACTTTGCCTTGGATGATAGCAAGCGGGGTTTGAAGTTCGTGACTGGCATTCTCGGTAAACTTTTTGACCGTGTGATAATCCCGCCGCACTTGATGGGCAAGATTTTCAAGTGTTGTATTAAGTTCCTGAATTTCCTCGACCGACGAAGGGGGGAGTTTCAGGGGGAGATGGTCGGCCAGCCGGAATCGGCGCATTTTTTCCAGGGTTTCAAAAAACGGCTGCCAAACCTGCCGCGATACAACCTGATTGACCCAGAGCATCACCAAAAGCAAAAGTCCAAACATGGTTGCGAGCAGTACGGCCAAAATCAATACAAGGTCATGGTGTTCGACTGTACTGGTAAAAACAGACATCTCCCACACCTGCCCGCGCATCTTTACCGGAAAACGCAGTTGTCGGAAGGGTTCCATTTCATTCTCAAACTTGTTGAAAAGTATCGTGTCCGAAAAAGTTTGGCCTGTTATATTCTCAGCAAAGCCGTAAGGCATAGGTTCGGCATACCATCGGTCGAAAACGGTCTGAAAAAAGGTAGGGAGCGTGTCGTTTATCTGCACATAGGATTCGATTTCAGCTTGCACCCCCAAAAGTTTTTCATCTGTTTCATGGTCAAAAACCCAACGCAGGGTGAAAAAAGAAACCACCCCTGCCGCTATGAACACAGGAAGCACACCTCTAAAAAAAAGTCTTTGTGTTTGGTGAAGCAGCCTCATTTTTTGTCGGTGAATTTGTACCCGATCCCGTACACCGCTTTTACATAATCGAGGCAGCCCCGGTCTATCAGTTTTTTTCGCAAGTTTTTTATGTGCGAGTAAATGAAATTGAAATCGTCCATTTGGTCGGCATCGTCGCCAAGCAGGTGTTCGGCGATGCTTTCGCGGCGCAAGACGTGGTGCTGGTTTGCTAAAAAATAAAGCAAGAGGTCATATTCTTTTGGTGTGAGGTCAAGTAGCGACTCATTGACATAGACGCTTCGCTGAGCAGGTTTAACCTTAATTTCATGGAAAACGATGTCCGAACTGCCCCCAAAATGTCTCCGTCGTAACAGGGCTTTGAGCCGTGCATTTAGTTCGGGCAGGTAGAAGGGCTTGGTGAGATAGTCATCCGCACCGAGGTCAAGTCCGGCGATGCGGTCGTCGAACGCGTTGCGGGCGCTGATTATAATGACCGCTGCTTCAGGGCGGAATTTTTTCAAGGCGCGAATCACGTCCAGCCCTGTACCACCACCGGGTAAGTTGATGTCCACAATAAGGCAGTCGTATTCATAAACTACTGCTTTTTCGTGGGCAGTCGGAAAGTCTAATGCAAGTTCGACAAGGTAGCCCTCAACTTTCAAAAAGTCAGAGATAGAGGCAGCGAGTTCGGGTTCATCCTCGATGAGCAAAATTTTCATTCGGCAAAAATACGATGTTGATTTTGGAGGGACTTTGGAGACAGACTTATCTTTTCATCTCGAACGTTACGCCCTTACCCCAATTATACCAGTAATAAACCGGATACCAAATCAGGTATTGCGTCCAATATTGTTTCGAGTGAAAATATAAACAAGATTATCTTTGTCCCGACCGTGTTGCCCGGTGTTTGACCGTCAATCATTCTTTGCAGGGGCAACACGGTTTTTTTCAGCATCCAAAACCGGGGAGCAATTAGTCATCAAAAAGGGTAAAAGCGTGATTTTTTACACCACTTTTTACACCACCCTCAAAAAATACCTGCGCAAATAATTGATTATCAATTATTTGCAATTTTAGATGTTAGTCCCGCCAGCTCCACCAACACAAAAGCCAATTATCTGAAAATCAGATAGTTGGCTTTTTGATTTTTCATTAAACCCCATCCCATCACCTGGAAAATACCCACTTTTTGTCTTCCTTACCTTCGATGATGATGGTAAAACGACGAATCTCGTCGCTCAACTCAAACTTGATATCCCCTTCCACATAGCTCCGCGAATTTGCGAACACACCAATATAGTTGACTGGCGCCAAAGGACCGGGCAATTCGTCGGCAAACAGCCTGAACTTGTCCGAACTTAGTATTTCGTTGATGCTGCCCTTGAAATTAAACCCAACGGTCAAGGTAATCAGGCTCTTCCCGCCGCCGGTGCTCTCCACAGCGGTTTTTACAAGCGTATACACCCTTTCGTAGTACGCATCGCCAGCAGCAACCGTGAGCGGCTGGGCTCCCGTGACATCCAAGGGTCTGGATGAAACCGCTGCCTTCCCCGGAGGGGCAACGGGGAGGCTACCGGCCGAAGTGGCATCACCTGAATCGGGTGCCGCCGCGAATCTGTAGATTCCATACAAGAAAAGTAGTCCCACAAAAGCAGCTGCTCCAAGCATCCAGGTCCGCTTGGAGTTTGTGGTAGTTAAGGTCTGTGCAGCCACCGGTACCGATTGACGCTCGCTGAGCTCAATCAAGTCGAGCAGGCTGCTGCGAATCTGCCCAAGTTCTACATTGGCCGCTTCGTTTGAAATCAGGTCATTGCGTTGTTTTGTGCGCAGGTCGTTCCACTGACTTTCAAGCAGAATCAAATCCTTGTAGTAACCCTGTTTGTGCTTAAGGGCGTCAAAAAGTTCACCCAATTGGTTGTCGGCCAGCAGTTCAAGAAGTGAATGTTTGTCCATCGGCACAGTTTTTGGAACTATACTATTTTACCTGAAGTATTGAACGGGTCTACCCCTTTACGGCAGCAAAGTACTCAATTATTCAATGATTACGAACCGTTTTGCTGCTTTTCGTTCAAACCAGCGAAGTCGTGACAGCAACCATGAAAACCCATTCGGATATCGTTCACGTTTCCTGAAAGGAATTTTACATTTTTTTTCACACTTCCGCTACCAGATGTAACAAGCTCGCAAAGGCAAATAATATTGCCTCCCAAGACCGTACCAAGGTGAAGGGCACCCCTTTGCCATTGATTTCACATTTTTATTAATCAGTAAACTTTTCCCATGACTCGATCCTTCTTTTTAATCGCAATCGCATTCCTCTTTTCCACCAACTGTTTTTCAAAAACTGAGTTCACTTCCACACAAGACCCACTTTTACTTTCACTGGTTTCTCTCCAAAATCCAGATTGCAACAACCCGCTTGGTGCAATCACGGTGCTCGCTACAGGGGGCACCCCAGGTTACACCTACGTTTGGGATGCTGGGGCTACCGGACCAACCATCACTGGCATCACAACTGGCGACTATGTAGTGGTGGTTACTGACGATGATGGCAATTCGGCCGAACTACATGTGGCCGTGTTGGCCAATTTTACCCCTCCACTGGCTGATGCTGGCGCTCCGTTCAGCGTGAGCTGCTCCAACACCGTAGCTTCTTTGAATGGAAGCGGTTCTGCTGGTCCGGATTTCACCTATCAATGGGTGGCAAGCAATGGAGGACATATTCTTGCGGATGGAGGCACCTTGTCCCCAACCGTTGACCATGCGGGTAATTTCCAACTAACGGTCACCGATTTAAGCAATGGATGCACCGCGTCTGCCTCCACAACCGTTACCGAACAATATAATGCCCCAAATGCCTCAGCTACTGGTGGCGTTATCAAATGCACCCCCAATACGGTCACCCTCGCGGTAAACTATACGACTACCAATACCACCTTTTATTGGCAGGGACCAGGAGGATTCAACTCTACCCTGGCCAATCCGATTGTGAATGTAGCTGGGAATTATGTGTTCAATATTACGGACACTATCACTGGCTGTACCAATAAATCAACCGCAGTAGTCAGTTCCAACCTTACCCAACCCAACGTGGATGCCACCGGCGGCGGTACCATTACCTGTGCCCAAACATCCGTTCAGTTGTCAGGGATTTCCACCACGCCAGGTGCTGTTTTTGCTTGGACTGGCCCGAACGGGTACACTTCTCCGCTTCAGAACCCGGTGGTCAACACAGCCGGGACCTATACCCTGAAAGTAACCAACCCGGTGAATGGCTGCACGGCTTCCGACCCGATTGTGGTGGCAAGCAACCTGACCGCGCCCATCCCAACAGCCATGGCAAATGGAACATTGACCTGTAATGTCCAGTTTGTTCAGGTAAGTGGCCTTTCCAATACGCCTGGGGTGAGTTATGCCTGGACCGGGCCGAACAACTTCATGTCCAGCCTTCAGAACGCTCTAGTGAGCGCCCCCGGAACTTATACCCTGACCGTCAAGAATCCGGTAAATGGCTGTACCGGAACGGCCTCGGTCAATGTGATCCAAAACATTACCCCTCCGAACATTTCGGCCATGGGGGCTACCAAAACTTGTTCCTCGCCAACAGTCACTTTAAATGGCTTTTCAACCACACCTGGGGCCACTTTTAGTTGGACAGGTCCAAACGGGTTTACTTCCAACCAACAGAACCCTAGTGTAAGTGCTGCTGGCAATTACACCCTCAAAGTCACCAACCCACAAACCGGCTGTACCGCCACCGCCACCGCTTCGGTATCCCAAAACACTACCCCTCCAAGTGTGTCGGGAAACAGCGCGACCATCACTTGTACCAACCCATTGGCCAAAATCACGACCAATGCCTCCCCACAAGGCCTTTCCTTCTCCTGGAGCGGCCCAAACAACTTTAGTTCGACCCTTCAAAATCCTATGGTGGGCAGTTCTGGTTATTATTACGTGACAGCCACCAACCCTAGCAATGGTTGCACGAACACAGCGGTGGTTTATACACCCGATAACATTACCCCACCCTTTGCCTATGCAGGGGAGGACAAATCGCTCAACTGTTATTTTTCCACGGTGCTGATCAATGCATCTTTTTCTTCGAACGGCTCCAATTTCACGTACCTCTGGACAACCTACGATGGCAACATTGTCACCGGCGCCAATACACTTTATCCAAGTGTAAACCTGGAAGGCACTTACACCTTAAAGATTGTCAACACCCAAAACGGGTGCATCAGTTACGACAGCATGGTTGTGACCCAATCGCTGCCCGTAACGGCAAACATCAACCAAACCAATCCGGTGTATTGCGCCGGTGGCAGCAACGGATCGGCTACGGTGACTGCGGGCGGCGGCTCTCAGAACTATACCTACAACTGGTCCAATGGCAAACTCACCCCCACCATCACGGGATTGAGTGCAGGGGTTTACACGGTCACGGTAACCGATTCGGAAGGCTGCACTGCAACTGCCAGCGCAACCATCAGTCAGTTGGTATTGTCGGCAAACGTCAATGTGATGCCTCAAACCATCCCAGGGGTGAACAACGGTTCGGCAACCGTGATTGGCGCCGGCGGCACCTCCCCTTATTCTGCCAAATGGAGCAATGGAGCAATGACCACCACCATCAATAACCTTGCTCCCGGTTCTTACACGGTTACCTTGACAGATGCCCAAGGATGTACCGTCGTCAAAACCGCCAACGTCAATGCTGCCAATTGTATCTTAAACGGCACCATTTCCGGAACCAATGTTTCCTGTTTTGGGAGCAACAATGGCACTGCCACCATCAACCTGAGCTCTTTTCTGAACCCTATTACCTATGCCTGGTCCAACGGTGGCGCTGCCAAAACCGTGACTGGATTGGCACCTGGAACCTATACTGTGACGGCAACCGATGGCAGCGGCTGCCAAGTCACCCAAACGATTCAAATCACCGGGCCACAGCAATTGTTGGCTTCGATAGTATCCCAATCCAACGTGCATTGCCCCGGCACAGCCGACGGTTCAATCACGGCTGGAGCTACGGGGGGCACTCAGCCTTACACCTACCTTTGGTCGAACAATTCTTCCAGCGCAAGTATTTCCAACCTGAGTCCCGGGACTTATACCTTGACGGTAACCGACGCGAAAAGTTGTACCAACACGATGAGTGCACAGGTGAGCAGCCCAAGCCCCATCACGATTACCGTTGTACAAAAGACGGATGTGTCTTGTCCCAATGGAAATACAGGAGCTGTTTCGGTGTCCGTTGCTGGTGGAATCCCGCCCTACAAATATTTTTGGTCCAATGGAAGCACCACTGCTGTCATTTCTGGCCTTACACCAGGGAATTACACGCTTACGGTCACAGACAACAACGATTGTCCCAAAAGCCTGAGTGCCGCAATTTTGGTTCTCGACCAAACTGCGCCAGTGCTGAACCTGAAAAACGCAACGGTAGATTTGGATGCCAATGGTACCGTTTCGATTTCGTCAACTTTACTGGACAATGGAAGCACGGACAATTGTGGTATCGTAAGCTGGACCGTAACGCCCAACACATTTGGTTGTGGACAGACGGGCGCAAACACGGTGACCGTCACTGCCACCGACCAAAGTGGACTTACCAGCACTGGTACCGCCATCGTTACGGTGGTGGACAATATCGCCCCTTCCGTGATTTGCCCAAGCAATATCCTAACCGGTGGCTGCACGCCCTTGGTACAATTCAACTTACCTCAGGTAATCGACAATTGTCCGTTCAACCCGGCACAGTTGGTTCAGCTGAGTGGTTTGCCCTCTGGAAGCACATTCCCGCCTAGGAATACCATTCAAACCTACCAATATACCGACCAGGGTGGCAACATCGGTCAATGTAGTTTTGAGGTGTATGTGGAGGAAGTGGTGACTTTGGCCATCAACAGCATACCAGGCAGTTGCGCAGGCAATTGTGATGGAGCGATTTCCCTGAATCAAATCGCAGGGGGGAGCTTTAGCCTGCTTTGGAGCAATGGTCAAACCAATCAATCCATCACTGGGTTGTGCCCGGGCACTTACACCGCAACCATTACCGATGCGTTCAATTGTACGCAAACACAAACTGCTGTGATTTCCGTCGTGGACGCACAGGCCCCTACCCTTACTTGTCCTGCAAACATAACGGTGGGATATTGCAACGGGCCAGTGATGTACACCTTGCCAATCGTGACGGACAATTGCCTTGTTAACCCGGCCAATCTTCAATTGGTGGCTGGTTTGCCTTCTGGAAATATGTTCCCGATTGGCACCACCCAGC
>JALHPW010000015.1 GCA_022842255.1 Saprospiraceae bacterium
TGTCTTGAATGATTTTGGCGTAATCCATGGGGCGAAAATAGTGGATGTCGGGCTGGTTATTGCCTGCCTGTGCCGGTAGGCAAGGGATATTGGGTAATACCTGCCTGTCGGTAGCAGGGTTAACAGGGTAATGGACCTCGGATATTGGATGGGAAATTTGCTGTACTACCTTTGCCGCCGATTTTGATTATCTTTCCAAGCCAATACCAGCGACCAAATCACCAATTCACCAGTAAACCAATCACCAATAAACCAGTAAACCCACTCCCACGCTCCCCCATGTTGCTTCAAGGAATACTGCTTGGCATTTCGCTTAGTTTTTTGGTTGGCCCATTGATGTTTGCCATTGTAGAGGCGGGCATTGGGCAAGGATTTCGGGCGGGGGTATCCGTGGCAGCCGGAATTTGGGCCAGCGATGTGCTGTACGTTTTGTTGGCCTTTTATGGCATTGGCGCCATGGAAGCCTTGGTTGCCTTGCCGCATTTTAGAACCTGGGCAGGGCTTGCCGGCGGGTTGATGTTGGCAGGGTTTGGACTGGGCAGCATTTTGAAAGCGCGCAGTGCTGGTCGGCTTTCGGAAAGTTTGACGGAAATCCCGAGCAACCATAAGACCTATCTCTGGTGGTGGTTGCGTGGCTTTTTGCTGAATACCGTGAACCCTGGCACCGTGTTTTTTTGGTTGGGGATTATTACGGCCGTGGTGGTGCCCAGTGGTTGGGGACATCGGGAGATGTTGATTTTTTTTGGAGGAATGCTCGCCACTTTGGTGGTGACCGACACGTTAAAGGCCTGGGCCGCGAAGAAGCTGCGGCGCTTCCTCACCCCAAAGCATACCCGACAAATCCAGCGCGGCATTGGCCTGTTGATGGTAGTTTTTGGGGTCGTCCTGCTGGTCAAAGCCTTTGTAGATGAACGTCATTTTTAAGCATTTCCTCAAAAAGCGGTTTTTGGGAAGTTTAAACTCCTGACTTTTGTAATTGCCAAACAACATGCAACAGATATTTTTTCAAAAACTATTGACCATGCGCCAATTATGCACCTTATTGCTCGTTTTCGGGCTTTTTTCCAATCTTTTTGCCCAAAGTAATTTTTGGACGCCTGTAAAAGCAAGCGCCATTGTGCTCCCAGAAAACGCGACACGTAAGATACAGCCGCTCCAAAGCACAACCTTCCAATTAAACTACGGAGGATTGAAGGCAGCCTTATCCAATGCCCCCATGGAGTTCACTACGGAGGCCAAACAACATCCGCTCTTGCTGAGCCTACCCCTTCCTGACGGTTCCCTGCACACCTTCAAAGTGTGGGAATCCCCAGTAATGGCCGCTGAACTCATGGCTAAATTCCCGGAAATCCGCACCTACGCGGGGGCCGATACCGAGGGTTTGGGAATGACCTTGCGTTTGGATGTGGGCTACAAAGGACTTCACGCCTTCATCTTCGATGAACATGGACACTATCAATCCGTGCGCCCATACGCGGACGGAACCGATATCTTTTACATGGCTTATGGCCAGGACGACCTCCCCAAGGATGCGATTAACCACATTCACTGCGGTGTACAGGATGACGTAACAAAACCAATTGCCGCAACTGGAACCGCAACATCCAGCTCCAACCGTGACAATGCCGAACGGGTAATCTTGAAAAAATACCGCCTTGCAGTGACCGCACAGGGGGAGTATTCGCAATACCACGGTGGAAACAAGCCTCAGATTATGAGTGAAATTGTGGCAGCGGTCAACTTCATCGTAGCCATTCAAGAGCGCGATTGGGCTGTTCGTTTGGAACTGATTCCCAACAACGACACTCTGATTTACCTGGACCCCGCTACCGACCCATTTACGGGCCCACTGATCCCAAACTGGATTGGCGACAACCCTGGTGCCATCAATAGCCTGATCGGGTCAACAAGCTACGATATCGGCCACTTGTTTTCACGGGTTGCCAACCCATCTGGGGTGTATGTAGCCGGACAAGCGGCCTTGAGTGGCGTCTGCACTCAAATTGAAAAAGCGGTGGCAGGCTCGTCTTTGCCCAATCCGGATGGGGAGGATTTTTACCTCATCATTGCCCACGAAATGGGACACCAGTTCTCGGCCACGCACACCTTCAATAGTTGTCCTCCCGCACAGGATGCCCTGACCGGAGGAACGGCTTACGAACCCGGCGGTGGAAGCACTATCATGAGTTACGCGACCACTTGCGCTCCTGACATTGTAGACGACCGCGACGCCTATTATCACGTGGCCAATATTGAGCAAGTCATGAATTTTATCACCGTAGAAATAGGCAGCACTTGCCCGGTGACCGTTGAAACAGACAACAATTTCCCAGAGGTTAGCATCCCGCTTACCGATGGATTTTACATTCCGATTAGCACCCCATTTGACCTTACAGGGGTCGTTACCGACGAGAACAACGACAACTTGACCTATTCCTGGGAGGAATTTGACCTCGGGCCAAGCGTTCCATTGGGCCAACCCATCGACAATTCGCCTATTTTCCGTTCTTTCCCACCATCCACCAGCCCAACCCGGACTTTCCCACGTTTGCAGACCATTGTGGCCAATACTTCCACAGATACCGAGGTGTTGCCTACCTACAACCGGGAGTTGCGTTTCAAGTTGACGGCTCGCGACAATGCCCCAGGTGCAGGCGGCGTAGACATTGCGGCCATCCGTTTTAGGGCCACCGAAGCCGCGGGACCATTCCGGGTCACGTACCCAAACACCAATACCGTAATCTGGAATATTGGGGAATATCAAACCGTTACCTGGGATGTTGCCAATATGGACGCGGCCCCGATTGCCTGTCAAAAGGTAAACATCCTGCTAAGCCTGAACGGGGGACTCACTTACCCCGTCACCATTGCGGAAAACCTGCCCAATATTGGAAGGGCTTGTATCCAGGTGCCCAACAACCCGGCGGGTTTGGCGCGTATTCGAGTAGAGGCTGCCGACAATATTTTCTTTGATATTTCGAATGCCAATTTCAAGATTCAGGCTCCCATTGCGCCCAGCTTCTCGTTGTGCCCTGGCACGTTGAAGGCATTTGCTTGTTTGCCCGATGCATTCACCACCGAAATCAACACCAGCGCCTTGGGAGGCTTTTCCGATACCGTATCGCTATCGATCAGCGGGCTTCCAAATGGGGTAACCGCTACATTCAGCCCTAATCCGGTTTTGGCAGGGGAAACTTCCACACTCTCGATTGTCATCCCGAACAATTCTTCGGAATCGACTTTTGATGTGACGGTAGAAGGTACTTCGGGTGCCACTACCTACGCCTCGGTGATTACATTAACTCCGGTCAAAAATGATTTTTCGGCTTTTGCCCCTACTGCCCCAGCCAATGGCGCCACCGGGGTAAATATCAATCCGTTGCTACAATGGACCGCTGCAGCCGATGCCAATGCGTACGATGTGGAACTGGCCACCAACCCGTCTTTCCTGCCCAATACGATTGTGGAAACGAAGTTGAACTGGGTCGTGAACAGCTTCCAGATTACCACCCAATTGACTGAAGGTGGGGTTTATTTCTGGCGTGTTCGTGCTAAAAATGACTGCGGCGGAGCGATTTGGTCTGAACCACAAGTTTTTGTGGTGAGCGTACTTTCTTGTGTTCAACTCACGGCCAACGACCTTCCCAAAAACATTTCACCCAACGGAACTCCAACCGTCGAGTCCAAAATTACCCTGCTTTCTGGCGGTCAAATCAGCGATGTGGATGTAACCCAAGTGAAAGGTTTCCATGACTATTTTAAGGACCTGGAAGTACGCCTGATCAGCCCTTCTGGAACTGATGTTTTACTTTGGAAAGACCGTTGTGGCAGTTACAATGGTGCCTTCGACATCGCATTCAATGATGGCGCGGCATCTGCTTTTGCCTGTCCTCCTCCCACCAACAACGCCGAAGCAAAACCAACTGGCGCACTCAGTGCATTTGCCGGACAGGACGCAACGGGGGTTTGGACCCTTCGTATCAAAGACAATCAAGTAAGTTCTGGTGGCACCCTTTCTGCTTTCTCGCTACAGATTTGCTCCAACGAAGCCACCAACCCACCCCTCATAGTGGTGAACAACGTGCTTCAACCAGCTTCAGGAAATAACGCAACCATCAATACCGGGTTCCTTAAAGCTGAGGATGCCAACAACACCGCTTCGCAACTGGTGTTCACCCTGATGTCCGTTCCAACCAATGGTGTTTTGCAGTATTTTGGGGGCGACGTCCAGGTGGGTACCCAGTTTACCCAGGAAGACATTGACAACGGTGCCTTGATTTACTTCGATTTCGGATTGAATGCTGGCGGCGATGAATTCCAATTTGTGGTAGCCGACAATGAGGGTGGCCTGGCTACCGGGACCTTTCAAATTTCACCTTTGGTGGGCACCAAAGCCCCCGTTGGCAATCTTGGTTTCTCGCTGGCGCCTAACCCCGCCGACGAACTGCTGCGCCTCACCCTTCCTGAGCCACTCGCCTCCGATGCACTCATTTCGATGTTTAACACCGCAGGTCAACGGGTTCGCTCTTGGTCGTTGGCCGCTGGAAACACCGCTATCACCCTGCAAATCAATGACTTGCCCGATGGTGTTTATGCAGTGTCCATTGAGCATGAAACGGCACGTGGCGTGAAGAAAATTGTAGTGCGCTAAAGGCCTGTTTTTTTGACCATCGACTTAGGTCATCGAGGCTGTCTTTAAAAGGTTGATGGGGTTGATAAAGTTGATGAGGGTTTATTTTTTGCACTTTTCAGGGGGAAACCCTGCTTTTGGGCACAATCATAAACCCACATCAACTTTATCAGCCCCATCAACCCGTAGAGACAGCCTTGTTAATTTTAGGAAGTTTATCCGCATTCCATATCTTTGTCAAGAAATTTGCAGCGCGTAAAGTGTTCATTCACAATTAGCTACTGACTACACTTGCTGCATTTGCCACTGTTAACCGCTCCACTATGCCCATAGACATTGGCTTTATTGCCTTCTTCGCTTACGGCTTTTGGCAAGGATATTCCCGGGGAATCATCAGTACGGTGTTCAACCTGGCGCTTTATGTTTTTGGCTTTGTGCTGGCCTTTAAGATGGCGCCTACCACGACCTCTATCCTGCAGACCATGTTTCACTCCGAGAACCCTACCATGTTCCTGGCAGCGTTTCTGGTCAATTTGCTTACCGTCATGTTCATTGTCCGCTCCGCAGCAAAAGGCCTGGAAGGCGCTTTGCGAATGGCCTATCTTGGCGTGATCAACCAGACAGTGGGCGGTGTAGCCATGGGCAGTTTTTTGGTTGTGGTGTACAGTGTATTGGTGTGGTTTGGCACCAAGGTGCAGTTTATCAATGACGCTACCATCGCGGATTCAAAAACCTACAGTTTCTTAGAACCTATCCCAGCCAAGGCCAAGGATTTTGCCGTGCGCATGAAACCTTTTGCCCTCGACGTATGGGGAACCTCCATGACCTGGATGGATCGCTTGGATAAATATGGGGTACAACGCACGGAAGGGAAAGACAAAACCTACCGCCCACCCGACGACCCAAAAGCCATTGAAGAAGATCCAGTATCCAGTCCTAGCAAACCTACACCTACCAGACCCACACCTGTGCTGGAAGACAGCGATGGGATTGAGGAGTAGGGAGGTATTTGGATATTAAGAAATTGGGATATTAAGCGTGATGCCTAATATCCCAATTCCTTAATATCCCAATATCCTCAGCTACCTACCGTTTCATCAACAATTTTCGTTCTTCTTGTCCCAGTCCGCGGCGACAAACAAGGTAGTAGGTGCCTTTGCTCAGGTTTGACAAATTGAAACGCCAGTAGGTCTGGCCTGTTTGCACCTCCCGTGGGGTAAGCAAGACCGTTTCCTGTCCCCACTGATTCACCAGGGAAATACTCAGGGAAGAAGATTCCTCCTGATAGACCTGTACCTCCAATTCATCCTGCACTGGGTTGGGAAGCGTTTTTACAAAGAAATCAGACCGAACCGTCATGCTTTGAACGGGAGAAAAGGTTCCTTCACCGTCAAAATCAATCTGGTATAGGCGGAAATAATGTTCCCCGGCATCCAGGTCTTTTACTTCAAAGCTGTAGTCGTTTTTCTGCAAAGAGGTTCCTTGCCCGTCCACAAACCCGATGGTATTGAAGGTCAAAAGGCCCGTCTCGTTTTTCGTGGCATGTTGGATTTCAAAACCCTTATTGTCGGTTTCTGAGGCCGTAGCCCAACTCAACAAAGCGGTGTTTTTTTCTTTCAATCGAGCGTTAAACTCCAATAATTCCACTGGAAGCGACATCGTGATGGTGAAATCCACGTTGGAAATGTCGTAAAAAATATTGCCCACTCCCATCACGCGAATGCGACAATCAGAAGAAGACACATTGGGCACCGTGATGGACTGAGACCCGTCGTTTGGGGTGCTTCCGAGCACTACGGAATAGTTGAAACCACCATCGGTTGACAAAGCGATTTCCACGTTGGCACAATTGACCGCGCCACCGTTCGAACCAGCTACGTTCCACGTAACGGTTTGGTTTGAGTTGCCCTGCCATGTGACCGCAGTATTGGGCGCAGTCACCTGAAAGGGGCCGGCAGCACCTGAAACGGTCACGACCATATTGTCTTCACCGGTACAACCAGCACCGCCCACATTATCGCGTACCGTTACCCGGAAGTTCATAGTACGGCCTACACTGGAAAGTACTTCCCAAGTAGGGTTCCCATTGACGACCACTTCCGAAAGTTCCGGGAAATACCGCACACCTGTGCCCGTGGGGTTGAAGGTCCTGAAATTAGGTCCATCCGTATCCGTGCCATCTGGTGGCTGGTTAGAGTCGCCATTGTTATACTGTTCCCAACAGTAGGTTAGGGCATCTCCGTTGGCATCCGAACCTGTTGCCGTAAGGATAAATGGGGTAGATTTGGGTATGGTATAGTCCGCACCGGCGTTTGCGGTAGGGGCATTGTTTCCAGTATTGGTTTCGGTATCGCAGGTATGGGCCCCTCCGGTCACAAAGGCACCGGCCTGCTGTAGGCTTCGTGCATGAAAATAAGCATCGCTGTGGGGTTGGACATCTTGATTGTCGCAAATGCCGGCATACCCCATGATGGTGGAGCCACTTCCCGGCTCATAAGCGGAAGATAGCACCCGGTTGCCGTTGCAGGAACCAGCTGTACCATTAAAGGTGTGGTCACAACCGAATTGATGGCCCATTTCGTGGGCTACATAGTCGATATCAAATGGGTCGCCTACCGGGTTGGAGCTGCCGGTTACGCCTTTTGCCTTATTGGCTCCACTGCAAACACAACCCAAAAAAGCCACTCCACCGCCTCCGGTACTAAAAACGTGTCCGATATCATAGTTCGCATTGCCAATGCGGTTGTTGCAGGTCGTCTGGTTTTGGTTCAACATCGCACCGCCATTGTTATTGGTGTATGGGTCGGTGGCACCATTCAGAAAAACCAAGGTATCATTGTTGGCAACGAGGCTCATGGAAACCGCGAAATCAATTTCAAAAACACCGTTTACCCGGTTGAGACTGGTGTTCATAGCCGATTCTGCGGCAGCTACGGTACCTCCATGATAGTCTGCGTATTCCCCAGTGCAGGCCAATGCCAGGGTATAGGAGCGCATTTTGCAGTCCCCTTGTTCGGCAACTGGGTTGTTTTCTACTTTTACAGGGCTGAGGTCATCTACCAAACATTCCCACGTTTTGTCAAAGGGACGAGGGTAGTCCTTTTTGAAATAAACGGTGTAATGCTCCCGGTCGCCAAAGCTGTAGGGGTCAATAAACCAGTCGCCGCCTTTACCCCGAAGCACCTGTGCGTGAAATCCATGCATGGTGAGGTCGCATTTTAGCAAAGCGCCTGGTTCGTCCAAACCTTTGCCCGTATAACAGCGTATATCAGGGTGTTTGGCCTGCAAATCGGGGTGCATGGTTGGGGATTCCGTGAGCAGGAAACGACTCGTCCGGCCATCCGGGGTAGGCAGTTCGATGGTCAAGGTATTGCCATCCGCTGCAGGGGTAAATCGTAGGGGGGCAGCAGCAAGCAGGGGCTGCAAGGCGTTTAGATCGAACTTTACCGTTCTGTACACCCTTGGCACAATCCTACGTTCGCCCAGAACGGGAATCGAGGGCTCTGCCACATCGAACCAGTAGTTTTGTGCATAGAATAAGTTGGGGATCAGCAGGGTTAAGGCCAGGAATAACTTTTTCATAACAGGAAATCAACAAATGAAAACAATGCCGCAAATAAACGCCAATTTGAATTGTTTTTTATCATACCCCCGCATTTCCTTCCCAGAAACACAAGACAAAAGCTGCGATTGCGTTTTGGCAAATCGTAGGCTGCAACGGGAGGGTTACATTTGCAGTCTTTTTCGTCTGAATATCCGTTGAGACACCGTCAAATATGAAACACTTCGGGCTTCTTCTTATTTTACTGCTCGTCCTCCTCGGACAGGCCACCGCACAGGTCGATACCCTTCCGCGCGGTGGGGCCTGGGCTACCCTTGAAATCGTGAACGGCGACAGCACCTTTCTGATGTCGCTGCATCCGGCTCGTTTGGTGGCCAAGCGGAAGTTCAAGGATTTGGAGGAGCAAAAACAGTTTCGACGTTATATCTGGGCGGCCAAACGTGTTTATCCGTATGCCGTACAGGCCGTAGCCTTGTATCAGGAAATTGAGGAGGAAACGGAGGGGATGAACAAAAGGAAACGCAAACGCCACATCAAACACGAGCACCAGGAGCTGAAGGAAGACCTGACGGAGCGCATGAAAAACCTCTCCAAAACCGAAGGCAAGGTGCTGGTGAAAATGATTGAGCGGGAACTGGACATGCCTTTTTACGACGTAATCAAGACTACCCGAGGCAGTACCACCGCTGCATATTGGAACACACTCGGTAAATTCTGGGGCTACGACCTCAAACAAGGTTACCACTTGGGCGACGATCCCTTGCTCGACGAGGTGTTTATTGACTATGATTTTGGGAACCCGTTGCGGTAGGTTTGAAGTCCACAAAATACATCGCAATCTCCCCCTTGTTCTTGGCAGGCAACTTGCCCCGAAACGTGCAAGCAAACTCGTCGCGCACTTTTTCCCAGGTCGTTTCCGAGATATTGACTTTGCCGGGCTCGCCGCCTTGTTCCAACCGTGCCGCGGTGTTCACCGTATCGCCCCAGATGTCGTAGGCGAATTTGTGACTGCCCACCACACCTGCCACCACCGGACCGGTGTGGATACCAATCCGCATTTCAAAAAAGGGTTTGCCTTCCGCCGACTTCCGCAGTCCCAATTCATGCAGCAGTTTTTGCATTTCAAGCGCAGCGCGCACGGTGTCGTGGGCATGGGTTTCATTGGGCTCGGGTAGTCCCCCGGCGCACATATACGCATCCCCGATGGTTTTGATTTTTTCCAGGCCATGCCGCGCCACAATTTCATCAAAAAGCCGGAAGTACTCGTCCAGTTCTTTCACCAGCATTTCGGGCGACATCGCTTCGGCAATGGTTGTGAAGTCCTTAAAATCGCTAAAAAATACCGTAACCGATTCATAATGAATGGGTTTTACGGTGCCATTGGTTTTTAACTCCTCTGCGGTTTTTTCCGGCAGGATGTTTTGGAGCAGCGTGTCGGCACGTTGGCGCTCGCGTTCGATGGTTTCGTTTTTGGCCGTCAGCAGGCGGTTGGCCCGTTCGCGCAAGCGGTTGCGGCTAAATAAAAGCCCTACCAGTAAAAACAGCAAAACGGCCCCGCCCAACAAGGCATTCCGAAAGGTTCGGGTACTGGCGAGTTCGGCTTCCCGGAGTGCGACGTTGGTTTTTTCGCGGTCGAGCGCAAGCTGGCGTTCCTGGGCACTGGTGAGGGCCTGTTGGGTCTCGATGTTTTGGGCCCGCCGGTCGTCCATGAGTTTGAAACGCTCCTCATTGTACTGTTTTTGAAACTCGTAGGCTTTGGCGTAATCGCCCAGTTTGGCGTAGGCCCGGGCAAAATCCTTGAGCGCACTGAGCCGCATGTTTTTATTCCCGATTTTATCGGCAATGTCGGCGTAGCGTCGAATGTATTCCAGGGATTCGCGGGTTTTTCCCTGGCGGAACAGCACGTCGTTCAGTGTGTTGTAGGTTTCCATCAAGCCCGGCTCGTCGTCCATTTCCTGACGGATCCGTTCCGATTCGCGGAGGTATTTCATTGCCTCGTCAAATTGCCCCAAGTGTTTGAGGCCATCCCCCAAGTTGTTGCAAACCAGGCCGATACTCGGTTGGTCGTCTTCGGCGCGGTAAATGGCGAGTGCTTGCTGAAAATACTGGACGGCCAAGCGGGAGGAATCGATATTTTCCAACTCATCCAAGGCATTCCCCAAGTCCACCAAACCGTCTGCAATATCCACGGGATCGCCCGACTGCTGGCGCAGGTGCAGCGATTTTTCATACCAATCCCTGGCCTTCAAAAACATATCCAAATCAAAGCGGTTGTGGCCGATTTGGGTGTAGATTTTGAAGGTAGTCCGCATATCTCCCTGATTTTCAAGCAGAAGTCGGGCTTTGTTCAATTCTGAAAATGCTTCCGGGTATGCACCGCCCAAAGCCAACACACTGCTGATATTGGAATATGCCCGGGCCATCCGCAGGGTATCTTTCAAGGATTCATACGCCGTTAAACTTTCCCGATGGTGGCTGATGGCGGCTGGGAACTCGCCCAAAGATTCGTAGACATTGCCGAGGTTGGTGTGGATGCCCGCAATTCCGCGCTGGTCGGCCAATGCCTGACGTAGCGCGAGTGCTTTCTCATAGTGCTCTATGGATTTTCGGTAGTTGCCGCGCACTTCCTCCACCACCCCAAGGCCGTTCCAGGCGGTAGCCTCGCCTTGTTTGAAGCCTAGTTTTTGCGCCAGCGCAATGGCCTCCTGAATTCGAGCATCCGCCAAATCAGTTTCGGATTCGTTGATTTCCCAGGCATATTCGGTGAGTAGTGTGACCCGGTGCGTGTCGGCGGGTGCGGTTTTCAATAAATTTGCAAAGGAGTCTGCTAGGGTTTGCGCGGGGGTATTTTGCAGTGGAAGCAGCAAGAGCAAGGCGAACTTTCCGAAAGTTTGCAACTTTCGGAAAGTCGGGTACCCGCTCAACCGTCCAATTATTTTCATGCGGGCAAAAGTGCGGCAAATTTGAAGAACTAAGCAAATCCTAACAAACTACTCTTGCTGCGTTTCCGTCCTTTGTCGCCTAAGACCTGTAAGATTCTATGAAAAACCTTTTTTACCTCGGCATTGCCGGTTTTGTCCTTTTTGAAATAGCCAACGTGTATTTTATCATGCCTATGCCGGGCAGCCAGCGCATGGGAAGCCTTGATTGGGCTTACATGCTTTACCATGGGCGTTGGCCAATAAGGGTTGTTTTCGGAATTATGCTGGTGGTGGGTTTTATGTCCGCATTCAAAGCGTCTAGGTGGAAAGCGGGGAGTGCCCTGGCATTGTTAATCGGGGTAGGATACCTCTTCAATCTTGAAATGGCGGCGGAAAAAATGTTCCTCCAGCCACAAAACCTGCGTATGGCAGACGCACAAAACAACGCAGTCAAACCTGAAAAACTCGTGCTTGGGGTAGCTCAAAATGGGCAAGCCAAAGCATATCCTATCCAGTTTATGGGGTACCATCATCAGGTGCTCGACACTTTGGGCGGCGCCCCCATCATGGTAACCTATTGCACGGTTTGCCGAACCGGGCGGGTATTTTCGCCAACCGTAAATGGGAAACCAGAAACTTTTCGATTGGTTGGGATGGACCATTTTAATGCGATGTTTGAGGATGCGGGGACGCAAAGTTGGTGGCGGCAAGCTACTGGAGAAGCCGTGGCCGGCCCACTTAAAGGAAGCCTGTTGCCTGAAATCCCCAGTACCCAAACGTCCCTGCAGGCATGGTTGAAGCTGTACCCAAATTCGCTAGTAATGCAGCGAGATCCTTCATTTTCTACAGAATATGACAGCATGGACACCTACGACCTGGGGCTGGGCCGAGGGAGGTTGACCGGCACCGACACCCTTTCCTGGAATGATAAATCTTGGGTCGTAGGGATTGCCACAGATTCGCGGAATGCAAAAGCCTTCGATTGGAACCGCTTAAAAAAGGAGCGTATCATCCATGATGTAGTGGGTGGGCAAGCCATTCTGCTCACATTGGCTTCGGATAACCAGAGTTTTATGGCCTTCAAACGTCGGGATAGCCTCACTGTTTTTGCATTGCAAAATGACACCTTGCAAATTGGAAACAAACAATGGGATGTGCTTGGCCAAGCAATCGACCCAAGAGACGAAGACCTTTCCCCCATCCAAGCCTATCAGGAATTTTGGCATAGTTGGCGGACTTTTCATCCATACACAACGCGTTATTGAAAGAGAATTTATTTTCTTTACACCTAAGCAGTTTTTGGGATTTGCGAGCGTCAAAATCCTCCTACCTTCGCGTGCAAATTTTCGCTCCAACATCATGCTCAACAAACGCATCCGTAAAGTTGCCGTGCTCGGCTCGGGTCTCATGGGGACCGGTATCGCCGCCCATCTCGCAGGCTGTGGCCTCGAAGTTCTTTTGCTAGATATTTTACCCTTCGATTTGAAAGAAGAGGAGGCCAAAAAACCTGCCGCCCGCAACCGTATGGCCGCTACTTCTTTGGCCAATGCGCTCAAAGCCAAGCCCGCACCATTTTACGATACCAAATTCGCCAACCGAATCACCATCGGCAATTTTGAAGACGATTTCTCTAAAATCAAGGATTGCGACTGGATCATTGAAGTCGTGGTAGAGCGTTTGGACATTAAAAAGCAGGTGTATGAAAAGGTGGAGCAACACCGTGCCAAAGGTTCGCTCGTCAGTTCCAATACCTCTGGCATTCCCATCCATTTGATGGCGGAAGGGCGTAGCGAAGATTTTCGCAAGCATTTCTGCGGCACACACTTTTTCAACCCGGTGCGCTACATGCGTCTGCTCGAGGTCATACCAACTGCCGATACCAACCCGGAAGTGACGGCCTTTTTCATGCATTACGGGGATGTGATTTTGGGCAAACAAACGGTGCTGTGCAAGGACACCCCTGCCTTTATCGCCAACCGCGTAGGCGTGTATGCCATGGCCAAAATCTTCCAACTTACCCACGAACTCGGCTTGGGAATCGACACCGCCGATGCACTTACCGGACCAGCCATTGGTCGGCCGAAAACCGGTACGTTCCGTTTGGCCGACCTCGTAGGCATGGACACAGCGGTACACGTGATCAATGGAATGAAACAAAACTGCCCGGACGATGAGCAGATATCCAAAATGGAAGTGCCAAAATTTTTGAACTTCCTGGTGGAGAACAAGTTTTTCGGCAATAAATCCGGCCAAGGTTTTTACAAAAAAACCGCTGAAAAAGACGCCAAAGGTCGTCCGGTCATCCTGGCCTTGAACCTTGACACCCTCGAATACGCGGCTTCCCAAAAAGAGAAACTGGCCATTATCGACACCTTGAAACAAATCGAGGAATTGCCGCGCCGCATGAAAGCGATTTTTAAGGGTACGGACAAGGGCGCGGAGATGTTGCAGCGTTCATTTTTGGGCCTGTTTGCCTACGTTTCCAACCGCGTCCCGGAAATTTCCGATACGGCATACGCCATTGACGATGCGCTCCGTGCGGGTTTTGCCTGGGAGGTTGGGCCGTTCCAATACTGGGACATGGCGGGTGTGGCCGAATGTGTGGAGCTCGCTGAAAAACAAGGCGAACAAATCGGTGGCTGGGTGAAGGAGATGCTGGCGGCTGGCAACACGACCTTTTACAAAACAGAAGGTGGTAAACGCTTGTGCTACAACCCATTATCCAAAAAATACGAAGAACTTCCCGGCGGCGATTCCTTTATCATTTTGGATGCCTACCGTGCACAAAAACCCGTGTACACCAACCCCGAATGCACTTTGCACGACCTTGGGGATGGCGTACTTTGCCTTGAATTCCACTCTAAAATGAACGCCATTGGGGAAGGTATTTTGCGGGGAATCAACGATTCGATTCAGATTGCCGAAGAACAAGGTTGGAAAGGCATCGTGATTGGCAATAATGCTCAGCAGTTTACCGTCGGCGCCAACCTGATGATGGTGGCGATGATGGCTTACGAGCAAAATTGGGACGAGCTCAATATGGCCACCAATGTTTTTCAGCAGACCTCCATGCGGATTCGATACTCAGCCATTCCGGTGGTGATTGCTACGCAAGGCTACGTTTTTGGGGGTGGATGCGAGTTTTCCATGCACGCCGATTCGGTGGTGGCTGCGGCAGAAAGTTATATCGGTCTGGTGGAAGTGGGGGTGGGCATCATCCCTGGCGGCGGCGGCACGAAGGAATTTGCGCTGCGGCTTTCGGATGAGATTTCGAAGGAGGGCGATGTACAAATCCCGCGTTTGATCGATCGGTTCAAGACCATCGCTACGGCGCAAGTGGCTACTTCGGCCTATGAAGCCTTCAATTACGGTTATCTGCAAACCCAAAAAGACGCGGTAGTGCACAACACGGCCCGCAACATCAGCGAAGCAAAAAAGAAAGTGCTCGAACTCGCCGACGACTATGTGATGCCCATCCAACGCAAGGACATCAATGTGCTGGGCCGCACGGGTCTGGGTGCGCTATACGTGGCAGCCCACTCGCTCAAACTCGGCAACTACGCCTCCGAGCACGATATCCTCATCGCCAAAAAAGTGGCCTGGGTGCTTTGTGGTGGCGATTTGACCAGTCCGCAGCAAGTGAGCGAACAATACCTTTTGGACATTGAGCGGGAGGCATTCTTGTCGCTGTGCGGCGAGCAAAAGACCCTGGCGCGGATTCAGTATATGTTGGAGAACGGGAAGCCTTTGCGGAATTAATTAGGGACAAACACCATGACAAAACAAACAGCCAACCTAATCTCCACCCTCGGTCACCCCTTCCTACTACTGCCCCTGGTGCTAGCCTGGCTGACCATCTTAAAGGTTGGCTTTGAAGCGGCTTGGCCTACGCTGGCCGCTATTTTTGCCTGCATCATAGTCATGGTGGTGTTCCTGTATTTCAAGAAAAAGAAGGGCGAGATTTCCAATTGGGACGTATCGGTACAGCAAGAGCGTTCCCGCAACATTTACCGCCCCATCCTGCTTTTGACCGGGGTGGCTGCTGCGATGCTCTATTTTTTCAAACAGCCGTTTATCGGGGACACGCTGTTTTTTGGACTGCTTATTTTGGTTTGCTACGCCATCAATGCTCGAATCAAAGTGTCTCAACATACCGTAATGGCCTATTATGTCAGTTTTTTGGTCATGCCGGTCAATTTCTGGGTGGGTCTAGGCTTGCTGGCTTTTGCACCGCTCATTGGATGGTCGCGGGTGGTGCTGGGTAGACACAAAAAGGAGGAGGTTCTTGTCGGGACGCTTGTAGGTATTGTTTTTGGGTTGTTGCATTGGTGGTTATTTGAATAGATTTATTTGAGGTTCAAAAACAACTATTCCCTCCTCATGGCAAAACGACTTACGCCCAATTCCCAACCCTTACAGCCATTACACCCTATACGCCCGCCACTCGGCGTGCTGATTTTATATGCCATGGGGCAGTTGGGTTGGTCGCTGGCCAGTTTTGCGGTGGGCAATTTGCTGGTCTATTTTTATATGCCACCCGAACAAGGCGAACCAATTTTCCCGCCCATGATTTTCCAGGGGGCGGTGCTGGGATTATTGACCTTGATTGGAATCGTGAGCGCAGGCGGGCGGGTCCTGGATGGCATCGTAGACCCCTTGGTGGCCAACTGGAGCGATCGAAAGCAGTCGTCCTTTGGTAAACGCCGCTGGTTTATGCTCCTGGGGGCGCTGCCGTTTGCCTTGTTTGCAACCCTGGTGTTTTTTCCGCCAGACAATTCTGAAAGTGCGTCCAATTTTCTCTGGCTGGCCATCGTCATAGCCCTATACTACTTCTTCTTTGCTTTTTACGTCATCCCATACAACGCCTTGATGGCCGAACTTGGGCATACGCCCCAGGACCGGCTGCTCATCAGTACCCTGGTTTCCATTACCTGGGCCTTGGGGTTTGTGCTTGGAAACAGCGCATACGCACTTCAGGGAGTATTTGAGGGGATGGGCCAATCCCCTTTACAGGCCTTCCAGAGCACGGTGATGCTGCTCCATGCGATTGCCTTGGTTTTCATGCTTTTACCGGCTATTTTTTTGAATGAAAACCGGTACGCCCGCCAAGCCCCCAGCGAACATGGATTGCGGCATGCCTTGCTCGCCGTGTTTGGAAACCGGAATTTCCGCTGGTTTTTGGCCTCTTTTCTGTTGTATTGGCTTGCGCTTACGTTTATCCAGTTGGGGGTGGGGTTTTACACCACGCTTTTGTTGGGACTGGATAAGAGCATGGCATTCACTTTTTCGCTCCTGAGTTTCCTCACGAGTTTCCTGCTTTATTTCCCGATGAATTTGCTGGTGAGAAAATGGGGCAAACGCCGGGTTATGCTGGCGGCTTACCTGGTGTTTGGAGCGATATTTTTGGTAGTGACTTTGGTGAAAAGCATCCCCTTGCCCAAG
Organism: Saprospiraceae bacterium; assembly: GCA_022842255.1. Lineage (GTDB taxonomy): Bacteria > Bacteroidota > Bacteroidia > Chitinophagales > Saprospiraceae > M3007. The sequence goes on from JALHPW010000015.1 coordinate 16,556, forward strand.
GAGTGGTTGCTCTATGGCTTGGCCGTGGCGGCCGCCGCTCCGCTGGCGACTTTTGGGATTTTGCCCAATGCCATTATTGGAGACGAGGTAGAACGGGAAGAACGGGAAAGTGGCAAACAATTGGCCGGGATGTTTTTTGGGGTAAGCGCATTTACAATGAAAGTGGGCATTTCACTCGCCAATTTGATTTTCCCCTCCCTGCTGCTTTTGGGCAAAAGTTCGGAAAACCCATTCGGGGTACAATGCACTGCTTTGGCTGCAATGGTGTTTTGTCTGGCCGGTTGGTGGGCTTTTGGGAAGTATCGGGAAGCGGGTTAATAGGTTTGAATGGTTTGATGGGTTTGAATTGTTTGAGATACCGACTCATCAAACCATTCAAACCCATCAAACCATTCAAACCATCCCCCCCAAACAAAACCTCACTTCACCTCTTCCACCCCATCCACAATATACTCGGTTTCTCCTTGCCAGAAGAAAACCTGATAGCGTTGGATATAGTGAACCCGGACTTGTTTGCCTTCAAAGCCTTCCAAGGCATTTGAAACATCGGCGTTTTTGACCGAAAACTCCCAGGCGGTCATCATGCCATTGGGGGAGAGGTTGAGCGTGCCTTCGTGGGTTTTAAACACCACGCCACGGCGGGAAATCTTTACCAGCTGCCCAGAACGGTAGCCGTCGGAATACGAAAGTTGGCTGTAAGCGAAATAGCCAATGGAGACGAGCAAAAAGACCCCGAAAACTATCCACATAAAACGGCGGAACATCTTCTTGGCGGTTTGCTTGGCTTGGTCGAGTTGGATGGACATAGTGTATGTGGTTATACTGTGATTAAAGTGATTTTGATGATTTGAGTGATTGAAACACCTTGATATTTAAATGATTATAAAAACTCAATCCTCAAAACCACTTTGCGTTGGCTATAGTTCTGAAATGTGGTCAATGTGAAAATGTGATGCAAACTTACGAATCCGCAAATCCTCCAATCAACAAATCCCTAATCCACAAAACGTTACACTCCTTTCTTCGCGCCCCAAATTTGTACATGAAGCCGGTCGGAGTAGCGAAAACCGTGGATTTTACAAATTTCCACGAGCCATAACCGGCGTTGTGCGAGTGTTTTGGCCGTAGTCCCTTCAGGCATGAGCCAAACTTTCTCCGGGGCGATATGGTAGGTTTGAATCAAGGAAAGCACCTCTTCAAGGTCGATTTTTTCAGCAATCACAAATTTGAAATTGGCCTTGGGCGATCGGGCAAAAAAACGCAATGCGGTAGGTTTTTCACGCAATTTACGCGGATTGGCGCTGTTTTCCAATTTGGGCGACACATTGTATTGGTCGATGGCCGCGTCGAATTCTGGGCTAGGGGAGAGGGTGCCATTGGTTTCTACCTCAAAACGATAATCGCTTGATTCCGTGCGTAGGAACGCCATCAATGCCAGCAGCCCGGGTTGTTGCAACATAGGCTCTCCACCCGTGAGGATGATGTTTTTGCATGGGAAAGCGGCAACCGATTTCGCTACCTCCGCTACCGAACACTCGGCAATCCAATCCTTTTTGGAGAACTTTTTATAATCTGGGTTTGCATCGTTCACATGCGCGAATCTGGTCCCGATCCAATTCCAAGTATAATCGGTATCGCACCAAATGCAATGCAGGTTGCACAAAGCCGTGCGGACAAAAATAGAGGGTATGCCTGTGCTTTTGCCCTCACCCTGAATGGAATAAAAGATTTCGGGCTGTGCGTGCAGCCGGGCAAGTTTGAGCAGTGGACTAGGTTGGGTGGACAAGGGAAATTTTTGGGGCAAAAGTAGTGGCTGTTTGAAATCCATCCTCTGTCTTTTCAAAAGACTTGGATTCCAAACAGCCTTATTCCTACGGTTGGGATTAGTGGCTTGTCTAACTGCTGCAAGTGGGGGTTGAGATATTGGGAAATCGTATACCGGAAAAATCCCCAGTATCCTAATCTCTCAATATCCCAACCACCCGGTCGGATCAAGCATTGAGGATATCAAGCCCGATAACCGACACCAAAGGTGTAGCAGTTAGAACCATGAGAAAACGGGTAAAAGAACTTTAAGGTGGAGTGATTGATTAAAGAACAGACGTGTGCCTGCCCGCACAAATGTAGAATTTAACCAAAGTTATTAGGTTGGAATTCGAGATTTTTTTTCACCGCTGAGTGAATAACTCCAAAGCCTCTGCATCGCCGCGCCTCAGCGGTAAAAAACATTGACACCCCTTAAACAGTCAAACAACTTCCACAATCCAGCGTGAGATTTCCACGATCCAGCTTTCCATTTCAACACTTTAGAAGAAAGCATTTGGCCGCGTAGCAGTCTCAGGGCTACATTTGACACATCTTTTAAACCAAAAGAAATTAAAACCATCTGGATGTCCTAAAACCGTTGACAACAATCCTCCTAAACTCCATTTGAATCGCTCCAATACCATTTGTACGAACCCCAAAACAACCATTTGAAAACGCCTCCACCCAACCATTTGTTTCAACCCCAAGAAGCCATGGAACACCCCAATACCATTTGATAGCACCTCAGCCCGACCATTTGATTTTACCCGAAAGTACCATTTGAAAGCACCCATTTCCTTTTGAAACCAAAGGCCATTTGTCTTAACCCCAAATGGCCTTTTTTATGCCCAAACGAACCCTTCCTGATGAATAATCCAGCTTTTCACACCTCTTATGGTGCGATTTTGTCGCTCACCAAATACGCCTCGTGCACCCCGACATGCCTTCCCCGACATTATCTCATAAAAACCAGTTTGCGAGCAACTGGCAAGCCACTACATTTGGTCCTCCACGGACTGGGGGTGGTAAATTCGGCCAACTAATGACTCGTTTTAAAGACATTGCAGGTTTTGATGATAAATACCTGGTACTCGCCGGTATCCCACTGGTCAGTGCCCTGAGCCTGCTCATTCAATTCAGCGAGGAATTCAAAGAAGCCAACTGGGAAATTTTAGGGCCAAGTGTACCTATAGCACTGTTTTATGTGGGCATGTTTTGGCTGGGGTTTCGGTGGGTGTACGCCCATACCGCTGCCCGTTTCTCCGGGAGCGGAGATGCCGTTAAGCGCGTAGCCATCATGATTGTGCTGTTTATGACCACCTATGTGATCATCGACAAATTCGTGCTCACGCCTTTGATTCAGATACGGTACGAATGGTGGCATGCCGAAACGGGGGTCTTTACCCGCTACCGCGTGGCAGGGTTCATCGTAGCACTCCTGGCGCTCACCATGTATGAAACCCTGTTTTTTCGAGCCAGAACCCAAAAACTGGAAGGCGAAAAAGCCCAACTGGCGCGCCAACACGTAGAATCGCAACTCGAAGGCCTCCGCAACCAAGTCAACCCACACTTCCTGTTCAACAGCCTCAACACGCTCACCTGGCTCATCGCCGATGACAGCGAAAAAGCGGTGCGCTTTGTGCGCCAACTCAGCAAAGTCTATCGATATGTGCTAGAAAGCCGGGAAGCCCGAATCATTCTGCTGAGTGAGGAACTGGATTTTATGAAGTCCTACGTATTTTTGCTCAACGAGCGCTTTGGCAACAACTTGAAGGTGGAAATGAATGGGTTGGAAATGTACAGCCACTTGGCCATCGTGCCCCTTTCGCTTCAAATGTTGTTCGAGAATGCCATCAAACACAACGTGCTTTCCGCCCAAAAACCACTCACCATTGAGGTTTTTATTCAGGTAAATCCGGCAGGCGACCCCATGCTCGTGATGCGGAATAACTTGCAACACAAAAAACAGGTCATGGAAAGCACAGGGGTTGGACTGGAAAATATCCGCGAACGTTATCGAATACTTACCGGTAGAGAGGTGGAAGTGATTGTTTCGTCGCAATATTTTACCGTCGCTTTGCCACTTCTGACCTTGGAAAACGTGTGACCACCATGAAAATACTGATCATCGAAGACGAACTACCAGCGGCTCGTCAATTGGCAAAACTGCTCTCAGAACTGGATTTAGGGAGACCGCAAATCCTGGAAACACTCGACAGTGTGGAAGCCGCTGTGCATTGGCTGCGTACTTTTAGCACACCTGACCTGATATTCATGGACATTCAGGTGGCCGATGGCCTGAGTTTTGATATTTTTAAACAAGTGGAAGTAAAGTCTCCGGTCATTTTTACT
>JALHPW010000016.1 GCA_022842255.1 Saprospiraceae bacterium
ATGTTTGGCTTAAAAAAGCCGTTGCCCAAAATCATCACAAACAAGGAAGCGTAAAAAGTGGTCAGGCTGTTGGATACCGCCAGCATCAAATAGCCGATACCCATCAACACCCCGCCGAGAATGATACTACGTCGGTAACCTAGCAGTTTATCGGCCAAAAGCCCACCGATAAAGGGGGTGATGTACACCAACGCGATAAAAGTGCCGAAAATATCAGAGCCTTGTGAGCGCGACATGGCCAGTCCACCATGTTCCGAATCGGTCATGTAGAGCAGGAAAATCCCGATCATAAGGTAATAGCCGAAGCGTTCCCATAGTTCGGTAAGGAAAAGATAGGGGAGTCCTGACGGGTGATTTTTGAACATAAGAATGGTGGTTGGTTGGCTTTTGAATAAGTTCCGGGCAAATGTAGTTTCAAAATCAGTTTTTGCAAGTTCTATTGAAAAATCAAAAGTGCGAAAGGGTCGATTATCTTTGCCGCTGTAACCACATCACTTCATAAAGAAATGCTGAAGAATATTCTGTTGCTCGTTTTGATAATGCTTGGCGTCGCCCAAATGGGATTTGCCCAACAGCCCACCACCCCGGAGGGCCCCTCCACCACAGCTACCGTTGTGCCCGAGGCCGACAGTGTTTTGATTACCGTGATCCTCAAACACCAGCAGGATAAAAATCTGCCGGAAATCCGCCGTATCCTTGAAGCACAGGGCTTTTGGGATATTTTTCCACCGCAAGATGTGCGCGTGGTAACCTGGACCCTGGCCATGGGCTTAGGGCATATTATCACCCTCCAATGTCCGGCAGGAGCAGTGCGCCGACTCAACCTCGCACTCGAAAATGGTGCCTGGGGTGCCTTCGATACGGAAATCTACCTGACCTATGACTATCAATCCGTTTGGCAGGATTATATCGAGCGGCGGGAAGATGCCAAGGAGGATCGGAACTGAGGTTGTGGACGGTGTACGGTACACGGTGCATGGTACACGGTGCACGGGTTCAAGGTTTAGGCGGCGAAACCGGCTTTTGATTGAGATTTATGGAAATTGTTCAAAAAAAACGCCCTCATTTTCATGCAATTGAAAATGAGGGCGTTTTTTTAACGTGAACCGTGAACCGTGAATCGTCAAAAATCCGTGAAATATTCCCGGGCCCGTCGCCCAAGATTGCGTTCCACACCGGTGGCATCCTGATAATTATCGCCATCGGTGTATTCTGTCAGATTGCGGTTGTACAATTTGCGCTCCCACTTTGGGTCCTGGATTTCGCCACGGGCCGTAGAATGTAAGGTGATATAATCCTCACCTGCCAAAGAAGGGTTGTAGAACAGGAACTTGACGTTGGTCTGGTTGGTTTTTGGGAAATTGTAATACACCCAAATCTCATACGGTGGGGCACCTGGTTCGTCCTCCACATGGACCAAATCGTCGGGAGCGCCAAAACGCAGGTATGCTCGGCCGCGGTCGGTCTCAAAACCATACCGGAAACCACTTTTGAATTTTTCGTGCACGCTTTGTGCAAGTTGCATATACCGTTTGTAAGCGCCTTCCGGGTTGTTTGGGTCTTGCCGAACGAAGTGCCGGAAGATGAAATACCGCTTGGTTTTCAGGTCTTTATCCCGATTCACGTTGTTCAGGATTTCCGCATCGTCGCCTACCACAATGGGGGAGAGGGCTGCCAGGGTGTATTTCAGCTGTTTTTCATCGAGGTTTTGGGTGAATTGCTGGGCAAGCGCCTCGTCCGTAATGTCCTGGTCGTTGAGGTAGAGGTATGGGTTGCTCCGCTGGAAACTCAGGTTTCGGCTGGCTAACAGTTCGTTTGCTGTATTGCGGGCCTCCACGGTAAGGGTGTAGTTGCCGCTCTCCAGTTTGCCGATGTCCATTTGGACCAGCAGGGCATCAATTTCGCTGGGCTTTTTGCGCTGGCTTCCGGTAGAAACCAGGTTTTTTATCCCGTTGCCTTTGTCTTGTTCAATAAAATAGCGCACCAGGTAATCGGCATCCGAAATGCTCTTATTCGAGCGGTATATTTCGGCATAAAACGCCAAACGTGTGGCGTTTTTTTCATAGAAATAGAAGGGCAATGGTTCTAGATAGTACCCGTTTTTGGTGAACGGGGACTCTGTTTCGTCCTTTTTGAAACTGCGCAGGAGCTGTACCTCACTGAGGTGGAGTTTATCGGGAAAACGAACCGAGAGGGGCGCTTTGAAGTTGTCTTTGTTTTCCAATGCATTGAGGTCTTGCACGGCAACTTCCAATTCATAATCGCCCTCAGGCACGAGCAGGCGTTTTACGTCAACCAGGCTTTGTGGCGCATCTACCAATGGGCTTTGGATGTTGTATTTTTCGTAGGTAACCACCACATCGCCTTTTTTGATCATAATCAAGATTTCTGCGCTGGCTTGAAGCTTCTCACCTTCCGTTTTTTTATACAAAATCGAAACCGAAGCCACCTCCACATTCACTTCCACGTATGGTTTCCCATCGGGGGTGTTGTACGCAGCGAAGGATACACCGATGTCGAGCGCTTGTGCATGTTGAGCACTTATTACCAGCAGTAAGGTGGCTAATAGGTGGCGTAAGGTCTTGGTTGTCATAGATTTGACTTTTTAACGATGAACAATGCCCACCTTCGCAACCTGGCTTCGGCGGGTAAAAACGATGAACGAAGGCGGCAAAAAAGGATGATAAATGCCGGTCAAACCAGCATGTTAAGGTACTCCTCAAAGATCGGGAGTTTTGTCCGGTTCGCAAGCGAACATTTTTTGGCAAAAGTCAGGTTTCTGAGCCTACTTTAACTTCCAAAAATAAAGTACATCAACGTCAAAAAGACCACAAAAAGCAAGAGTGGCCCCCACACTTTTCGGAGCCTGAACCGCCGTTTTACCCGTTCACCGGAAGCATTCCGGCTGGCACGCCCTTGGTCAAAATACGTAACATACAGGAAGCAGAAGAAGTTGATGCCCAGGGTCAACAACAGGAATAAATAGGCCCGATTCATCGAATCGGTGGTGGGCGAAAGTTGCGTGAGGTTGATGGAATAAGCCACCGTTGCCAAGAAGGAGGTGATGATGAGTTCGCCAACCTCCTCGAAGTTTGCCCGGTGGAATACCAGTACAAAAATCGGCAAGGCGCTGAACATCAAAAACGGCACGATAATGAGGATAATCGAACCCCAGGGTCGGCGACTGACGTTCAGGCGGACGTTCAGGCTTTTGTACTTTTCTAGGTATTTGGCGCGGTCGAGGGTGTCGAACGTGATTTTGTCCAGCGAGCCCAGGGCGTTGGTGAGTTGGTTGTCGAGGGTCACAAAATACTCGTCGGTGGTCCAATCATTGAAGTAAAAATCCTTCTTTTTATCCTTGATTTGCAGTCGACTATAATCGAAACTGATCTTGATTTTGTCACTGCTGCTCAATGCGGTGATGGGGATTTTGACCTCATGATGATCGAAGGGGAAATCAAAGGTTTCAAACTGCCCGAGGAACTTCCCGCTGATGCGGTAGATCCGTACCACATTCCGCCCATCCCGTTCTTCCGCAATCCGGTAGCGGTTGGCCTCCTCACTGCTGATGTTGTCAAAATCGATGTAACCCTCCTTGTTAATGTGTTGACTGTCAGCGATTACCCAATAAAGCAAGTTGCAATCAAAGGTGTTTTTCCGTACATCGATTTCGTTGATGTCAATCACGTCAATGCCAACGCGCAGGTTCGGAATGGGAGTGCCGGAAGTGTTGATTTGCGTCGGGCAGGAGCGGGTTTTGCCACTTTCGGTCTGACTGAACGTGGGTTCTTTTTTCAGAATACAGGTACTGTCAAACTCATATAACTCATTGAGGATGGTGATTTTCCGTTGCCGTAGTTTTTGAAAAAAATCAACCAGTCCGGCCCGCTCGGTCTTCCCATTTTTGAGCGCGGTTTCAAAAATGTTCATTGCATCAAAGCATCGGCGCAGGGAGTTATCGGTGATTCGGGTATTAAAAAATTTGGCTGGGTACTTTTTCGACAGTGCTTGTTTGAACAAATGGACTTCCAAGGGCAAAGCTTCGCTTGAATTGTCAAAACGGATCACGGTATGCCCGCGTTCGCGGGTGATTTGCTCCAATTCATGATCGCCAATATTCGTCACACCAGGCAACCCGATAATGGTCTTATGGGGAAGGCCCTTGGTTTTTTGCAAAAAACGCATCACCAGGTTGCCATATCCGCTGTGTGTATTGAGCAAAATCACACTAGGCTCAGGTTTGGAAAATTCGCGTAAAAGGTTGCGTTCCAGCACCTCGGCATAGTCGCTTGGCACTTCATTGTTGTTCACGTAGCGACTTTGCAGCAGTTGTACCAGGGTGTCGCAGGGTAGCTTGTTTTCAGCAATCAGGCTCGAAAAGCGACCATGCAACAGGTAATCCGTCTCAGTCACAAACCCAATTTTTTTGGCTTCCAATACCTTTTGAATGAATTGGATCAAATAGAATGGCTGTGGGTCATTAGGGTCAAGAAACACGGCGTTGTTGCCAAAATCCAGTTGGTTTTGGTCGGCGCTCATGGCGATGACCGGAAGTTTGCCTTTGATGGCTTCGGCAGCGTGTCGGATATGGCGTCCCCAGGTGTTGTCGATTACCAGGGCTACATTTGTATCCGCCGCAATGTTTGAATAAAGCGATTGGATGGTATCCTCTTTAAAATCGCACTGGTAGGTTTTCAGTTGGTAGGTTGCCCCGTAGCCCCGCTCGTTCAGTTGTTCCAAATATGCCTGCAAGGCTACCAGGTGGAGTGAATCGGTATAATTGTTGGACCGTGCTTTTACGGTGTCTTGGTAATTGAACCCCACATAGGCCACATAGCGAAGTGGTCGGCCAGTAAGTCCAACCGCGGCGGCTTGGTTGTTGTTTTTACAGGAAAAGAGGGCAATGAAAAGCCCGAAGGCAAGCAGGGTGGCGGCGATTTTTTGCATGGCGGTGGGGGGAGGAATAATTGGTTTTGGGTGCGAAAGGTAGGGAAATGTCCAACTTCCAACAAGGAATGTCCAATGTCCAAGGATTCTCCGTGCTTGGAATTCGTATCTAGTCAAAGATTATTAGGCCGGAATCCCAAGCGCAGTGCCAACTTGGACATTCCTTGTTGGACACCAGCCTACCGGCAGGCAGGTTGGACATTCTCACACCCGCTTCGCCTGCCAGGCCCACCAAGCCGCCGCAGCACCCACCACAGCAAAGGCGATGGGAAGGTTCCACAGTTTTGCCAAAAAACCGATGAGCACAGGCCCACCAAAAAAACCGACCATCGCAAACGTATTCATCGTGGCCAATCCAGCCCCTTGCGCCATACCGGGCGCCCTCGACGCCGCTGCGTACAAAATAGGCGCCCCCAAGGCCACGCCTGCCCCCACCATGGCAAACCAAAACAGGGCAAAAGGCATTTGAGGGAAACCGGCCAACAGGAATAGCCCGGCCGCGGCCACCATTCCGCCCACCCGCAAAACGGTGGATGCCCCAAATCGGGCAATCAAGGAATCGCCCACAAAACGTCCTGCCGCCATACAAAACGCATAAGCCGCAAAACCCCAACCCACGGCAAATTCTTCACTCTCCACCACATCGCGCATGAATACGGCCGACCAATCGGCCATCGTGCCTTCCGTGATATTGGTACAGAGACTCAGAAAAATAATCAGCCACAGGCCCACATTGGGCCAGGCAAACTTCTGCCCCCCTTGCGCTGCGCGCTCCGCTTTGTCGCTTTCTTCCAATGGTAACAGGGACGGCCTCAACAGCACCGTTGTCACAATGGCTAGCATCGCGACTCCACCCGACCACAAGGCGGGTAAAACGCCCAACCCGGTAGCTGTGCCGGCCAGTGCAGACCCAACCATGGCGCCCGTAGACCATAGTCCGTGACAGGTAGCCATAATCCGCACTCCATCCCGTGTTTCAAGCATGGAAGCACAAGTATTGACGGCCACATTCACGGCCGCAAAAGCGGCGCCTGCGGCAAACAACGCGATGGCCAATAGCCAAATAGTGCCTGCAAGCATGGGGAGCGAAAACAATACCCCCGCCGCCGCCAGGCAAACCAGTGCCGCACCCGGTGCGCCCAAACGATGTAGGATGGGTACCGAAAAAGGGTTCATAAGCATCACGCCACCTTGCAAGGAAAGCAGGAGGATGCCCAATTCGGCCTCGTCCAGGCCAAATTTGTGTTTCACAAACGGGATAAGCGCAGCCCAAGTCCCAAAAAGCAGTCCCTGCACTGCAAAAACAAGGCCGATGGATCGGGCAGTTTGGTGTTGGAAAAAAGCGATAAGGTGGGCGAACATGCTGAAAAATTAAAAAAAAGCGGCCTCCGAACTTTTCGGAAGCCGCTTGAGGGGGCAAAAGTAATGCCCTAGCGAAAGGTTTGGTACGTTATTTTTGGAATTTTTCAATGCGGTCTGCCCCGACGTGTAAGCTGTACTCGCCTTTGGGCAGCGACTCGATGTTCAAAAACCACTCCGCGCACTTGGAGGAGAAGCATTGTTCTTGCATCACTTTTCCAGCCGCATTGGTGATCTTGATTTTGAGGCATTTCATCGGCATTTCGTCGGTCACGAGATAAATGCGTTTTTGGGAAACCACAATTTTGAGATCCAAGGGGTCGCCGCCTTCTGTAGCCAAAGATTCAACTACGGCAGAAGCCGTGGCTGGCTGGCATTCACAGTTGGTGTTAGAAGTGCCAAGTTCACTTGCTTGCAAGTGGTTGAAAAATAGTACAAATGTGAGTACAGTGAAGAGTTTCGTTTTCATATCAAAAAGAAAGATTGTTGCGAAATTGATGGATTGATAGACAAAGGTTCATCCATAGAGGTTGCACTTGTGGCATCAAAAACGATGGACTGCCGGTTTCGAACGATGAATGGTCATAATTCTGTAATGAAACTTTCAAACACTTACCAGACTTTTGAGCGGCTGAATTGTTACACCCAGCTTTTTAAAACATGAAACTTTACACCGCCTTAATTTTTAGCCTCTTTTTTAGTGGCCTGATTGCCCAAACTCCCGCCCAACTCGATTCGGCCTATATCCGCGACAACTTTATCAAACGTGAGGTGATGATCCCCATGCGCGATGGGATACAATTGTTCACCACCATTTATGCCCCCAAGGATCAAACCAAAAAATACCCCATCATCATGCGGCGTACCCCGTACTCCTGTTCGCCGTATGGGGCCGGGACGTACTCCGAAGGGTTCCAAAACATGAACCTGGCCCGCGCTGGCTATATTTTTGTTTTTCAAGACGTTAGGGGTCGCTACATGAGCGAAGGGGAGTTTGTGGATGTGCGCCCATTTATACCAACATCCGACCCTTCTCCCAAAGGGAAAAAACAAACCGACGAGGCCACTGATACCTATGACACGGTAGATTGGTTGTTGAAAAACACCTCCAACAACAACGGCAGGGTAGGGGTAATGGGCATTTCCTACCCAGGATTTTATGCCACCATGGCCATTTTGGCTGGCCACCCAGCCATTAAAGCCGTGTCGCCGCAGGCACCCGTGACCGATTGGTTTATCGGCGACGACTTTCACCACAATGGCGCATTTATGTTGATGGACGGCTTTTCGTTCTATTCCGGATTTGGCAAACCCCGTCCCAAGCCCGTAACCGAGCATGGCGGTGGATTCCGCGACTGGAAAACACCTGATAACTACGATTTTTTCCTTCGGGCAGGTGCCTTGCGCAACTTCTCCGAGAAATACGGGATGAAAGAAATCCCGTTTTGGAACGAACTTATGGCGCACCCCAACTACGATGCCTGGTGGCAAGCCCGCAACCCGCGCCCGCATCTCAAAAACGTGATGCCAGCCGTGATGACGGTAGGAGGCCTGTTTGACGCCGAAGATTGCTGGGGCGCTTGGAATACCTACAAGGCCCTTGAAAAACAAAACCCCACCAGCCATTCCAATACCATCGTCATGGGCCCTTGGGTGCATGGTGGTTGGGCACGTGGCTCCGGCGACCGACTTGGCAATGTGTCTTTTGGCATGAAAACCAGTAAGTTCTATGAGCGGGAAATCGAATTCAAATTCTTCGAGTATCACTTGAAAAACGAAGGGAAACCAGAATTGCCCGAGGCCTACGTCTTTGAAACAGGCAGTAACCAGTGGAAAACCTATGAAACCTGGCCACCCAAAAACACCGAGCCCCAAAAATTCTACTTTCAGGCCAAAGGCAAACTTTCCACCAATGCAACGGCACAAACCACTGGTTTTGACCAATATGTAAGCGACCCATCCAAACCCGTGCCCTACACCGAGGATGTGCACCTGCGCCGAACCCGCGAGTATATGACGGACGACCAGCGTTTCGCAGCCCGCCGCCCCGATGTACTGGTGTACCAAACCGAGGTGTTGAACGATGCCATCACGGTAACCGGTCCGGTCATGGCCGACCTTTGGACGAGTTTGAGCACTACGGATGCTGATTTTGTGGTCAAATTGATTGATGTTTTCCCCGATACGCTCAAAGGCGAGGAAAATGGTGTGCCACGGGGAGGCTACCAAATGTTGGTACGCGGCGAGATTTTCCGTGGGCGGTATCGCGAAAGTTTTGAAAATCCAAAGGCTTTTGAACCCAATGTGGTGACCAATGTGAAGTTTGAATTGCCCGATGTGTCGCACACATTCCTGCCCGGGCACAAATTGATGGTCCAGGTTCAAAGCAGTTGGTTCCCGCTGGCCGACCGCAACCCGCAGCAATTCATCAACATTTATGAGGCCAAAGACGAGGATTTTGTTCCCTGCACCATTCAAATGTACCGAACAACCTTGGGGGCTTCCGGCGTGATTTTGCCCGTACTGAAAAAATAGGTCCACTTCATCCTGCAGGGCTATGCGTGTTTTTTATGGATTGATTTTCGGGTTGTTGCCGCTTTTCATCGAGGCACAACCAAAACCGGAACATAACCTAATGTTCAACCAGATTCCACTCCGCTGGGATGAGGGCTTGCCGCTTGGAAATGGCCTGCTTGGCTGTCTGGTTTGGCAAAAAGAGGGCAAGTTGCGACTGGCTGTGGACCGGGCGGATTTGTGGGACGAACGCCCAATGGCAGGCTTGGACCGCCCAGAATTCTCGTATCAATGGGTGGCACAGCAGGTGGCCAAAAAGGAGTATGGCGTTGTACAGGAATATTTTGACGCCCCCTATGAGCGGGAGGCCGGGCCGACCAAATTGCCAGGAGGAGCGCTTGAATTTGGGTTGCCAGAACTTTCAGTGAACTTCAAAAACGCTAGGCTCGATGTTTCTACGGGACTAGCAGTTCTAAACTGGACGGATGGGCGGCGTTTTGAAACCTTTATCCATGCATCCAGACAGGAAGGCTGGTTTCGCAGCAAAGGGTTTGCGGACCTGAAATCGCTCATGCGCTTGCAGGCACCGTTTTATGCAGTCCGCCCCGAAGCTGGAGATGCAAATTCTGTCCAAGGCAGTGATTTGGCAAGGCTTGGCTATCCGCAAAGTGAGGTACTGGAGCGCGATGGCGTTTGGCTTTTTCATCAATCTGGTTGGAAAGGCTTCAGCTATGAGGTTGCCGTTACGGTGCGCAAAATCGATGCGGACACCTGGGAGGGCGTTTGGAGTATTTCCAGTCATTTCCCGCAGGCTATCCAGGTAAATAGAGCCGAAAACAACGTGAAAAAAGCCATTCGGCGCGGATTTGATGCGGCGTTTAAGGAATCTCAAAAGTGGTGGGCGGAGTATTGGGCCAAATCGTCCGTTGCTTTGCCTGATCCTTTGATTGAATGCCAATATTACCGAGAACTGTACAAATTTGGGTGTACTGCTCGCCCAAACGGTCCCATGATCAGTCTTCAAGCTGTTTGGACGGCTGATAATGGTCGGCTGCCGCCCTGGAAGGGAGATTTGCACCACGATTTGAACACCCAACTCAGCTATTGGCCGGCCTATGCTTCCAATCATTTGTCTGGTGGCCTGAGTTATTTGCGGCATTTGGAAAGCAACGAGCTTGCACACCTGGATTACACGCGCCGTTATTTTGGTACCTCTGGGCTGAACGTGCCCGGTGTTTCCACCTTGTTGGGCCGGGAAATGGGTGGTTGGATTCAATATTCCTGTTCGCCGACGGTTTCAGCCTGGTTGGCGCAGCACTTTTACCTGCATTGGCGGTATTCACAGGATCGTACCTTTTTGAAAAAACATGCGTGGCCTTGGTTGCGCGAAACGGCGGTGCACCTGAATGAATTGACACTTCAATCCCCGCCATTCCTTGGCAAAAGGGTGTTGCCACTTTCCTCCTCGCCCGAAATTGGAGACAACAGCTTAAATGCCTGGTTTCCAAATACTTGGACAAATTACGACCTGGCCTTGGCCCGTTTTGTTTTTGAAAAAACCGCTGAACTTGCCACCGAGCTGAATCGCACGGCTGAAGCGGAAAAGTGGCGCCAATGTTTGCGGGAGTTGCCTGATTTTGCCCTGGAGCCCGATGGCGCCCTGATGTTTGCACCTACGCTGGCTTATCGGGAAAGTCACCGCCATTTTTCCCATTTGATGGCCATTCACCCGCTTGGATTGCTCAGTATGGACCAGGATGGTGAAAGCACTACGATTCAACAATCCCTGAAGTTGCTGGATTCCATTGGTCCTTCCGCCTGGTGTGGTTATTCGTACGCTTGGCTGGCCAATTTGCGTGCCCGGGCCCGCGATGGGGAAGGCGCCCTAGAAGCCCTTCGGATTTTTGCCGAAGCATTTGTGTCGCCCAATTCCTTTCATTTGAACGGCGACCAATCCGGAAAGGGGTATTCCAGTTTCACGTATCGTCCTTTCACATTGGAGGGCAATTTTGCGTTCGCTGCGGGTTTGCAGGAAATGCTGTTGCAAAGTCAGGGAGGCTTGCTGCACGTCTTTCCAGCGATTCCAGACACTTGGAAGGTGTTGTCATTCAAGGACTTGCGGGCAGAGGGAGCATTTTTGGTCAGTGCCGATTATGGAAAAAGTGTGGAAGTTTTTGCGGAGAAAGGTGGCGAACTGAAGATGGAGCTTCCTGCTGGGAATTGGGTTTTTCAAGGAAAAAATGCGGTCAAGGCGGGCAAAATTTGGCGAATTAAAATGAAAAAAGGAGCCCGCGCGCGGTGGGTGGCAGCAGTTGGTTGAACCGGTTTTGAGCTTGCGGACGTATGTTTGCGATCCGCTTTTATGCAATTTACTTTCCAATGCGAATTTCTACACTATTGTTGGTTTTAAGTAGCCTGGCCACCATGGCTGAGGCGCAAGTTACCTTTCAACAAATCCCGGGCCTGGCTTTTTTTGACAACCAAGGGTATCTGAACGGGGTATCGTGGGTGGATGTGGACAATGATGACGACCTGGATGTATGCGTAACCGGTTCGGGTGGCGCTTTTCCCAATTTTACGAACATCAGCGCGATTTTTATAAACAATGGGAACGAAACCTTTACCAATACGGGGCTTTTGAACAGTTCCCAAAACAACACCATGCGGCATGGTTGGGCAGATTATGACAATGATGACGACCTTGACCTATACATTGCGGCAACCTGGAACAGCAACGGAATCAATCAGATATGGGAAAACAACGGGGCGGTGAATTTTGCCCTTACCCCCAATACTGGTGCTACCCCCAATATATCCCAACCCTTTGAAGGCACTGTGAGTTGGGCCGATTATAACAACGATGGTTGGACCGATATTTTCCTCCCGCGCTGGAACGACCAGAAAAATAGACTCTACCGCAATACAGGCAATGGGAACTTTACAGAGGTGACCGCTGGCGCAATCGTAAACGACCTGGCCTGGACCTCGGGTGGTTTTTGGGGGGATTATGACAACGACCGCGACCAAGACCTTTTTGTGGTGAACTACCAAATAGGGGCTTCGGCGCCGGGTAACAACCATCTATTCCGAAACAATGGAGATGGCACTTTTACCAAAAATACCACAGCAGGCCAAGTCGTTACCATTCAGCAAAATGGCCGTTCGGCCAACTGGGCGGATGTGGACAATGATGGCTACCTGGATATTTTTGTCTGCAACCAATTTGGGCAAGACCAATTGCATCTGAACAACGGGGATGGCACATTTACAACGGAGCTAATCGGTGCTACCAACCATACCTCCTGGTCTTCAAACTGGGGCGATTATGACAATGATGGCGATTTAGACCTGATTACCCTTGGTTTTTGGAATACCGACAGCCGTTTCTGGCAAAACGATGGTCAGGGCAACTTGACTGACATAACAGACATTCACCCCAATATTTTCCCTACTCAAACTAGTGGTTCAAACAGCAATGGCATTGTCTGGGTCGATTACAACCGAGATGGCTGGCTGGATTTGCACATAACGCAACCTGATGCCTTGCCGGACCGATTTTATGAAAATGAAAAAACAAGTTGCCGCTCTTGGCTAGAAATCAAATGTATTGGACAGGTATCCAACCATGCTGCCATCGGCACCACCGTCCGCGCCAAGGCATTGGTAGGCGGCATCCCGGTGTGGCAAATGCGACAAGTTTCTGCCCAGACTGCTGCGACGGGGACCAATCCGATGCTCCTGCATTTCGGCTTTGATGATGCTGCGGTGGTGGATTCGTTGGTGGTAGAATGGCCTTCGGGCAAAACCTGTGTTTTTACCCAATTTCCTGTAAATCAGATTGTTGATATCAAGGAAAATTGCACGGTTAAAGTAACCCAATCCGCAGCGCCCCTTCCTGGAAGCTCCCAATCTGTTTCCTTGTGCATCCCTGCGGATACTGTGCAACTGGTTTCACCATCGCCCTTGGGCGGCACATGGACCGCAAGTTGTGGTTCGTGCATCGACCCCAATGGCGTATTTGACCCACAAAATTTGCCTTTGGGCGGGTATCTCGTGCGTTATCAACAAGGGGGCATTTGTGATGCAACCTTGGACACCTTTTGGGTCAACCTGCTCGCTCCGCCCACCCTGGTTTTATCGGGCGATACCACCGTGAATGCTGGGACAAGCGTTTCACTGGATGCTTCTGGGGCAAGTACCTATCTATGGACGCCTAGTGGTAGTTTGAGTTGCGCTGATTGTTCCAACCCGGTTTTCACCGCTGATTCCACCACGGTTTTTGTGGTGAATGGGGTAGATGCTTTTGGTTGCATGGACATGGATAGCCTGACCGTTACGGTGCTTCCCGAGATAAAGTTCGACATGCCCAATGCATTCACGCCCAATGGCGACGGAAAGAACGATGAGTTTGGCCCGGCCTTCAAAAACGAAATATTCCTGGAATATCATTTGCGCGTCTTTACCCGCTGGGGCCAACAGGTTTTTGAATCCAATTCCCCAATTGAGCCCTGGGATGGCAAAATCGGCGATTTGGCGCTCCCTTCCGATGTGTATGTTTACATATTTGACTACACACTCAGCGACGGCCGTTCAGGCCAGGAGAAAGGAGAGGTGAATTTGCTTCGGTAGGCAATAAGCAAAAGAGTTGATGGGGTTTATAGGGTTGATGGGGTTTATATTTCATCCGAAAAGTGGAAAAACCTGCTTTTTCGAGTGAAATTATCAACCCCATCAACCCCATCAACCCCATCAACCCCATCAACCCCATCAACCCTATCAACCCCATCAACTATTGCCGGTCGAATTTTACCTGATAGCGCTTGTTATCGGCACCAATGAGCTCTGCGGTCAGTTTGGTGTCCGAAATGGCCGTCACGTCCCAGGTTTTTTGTTCGCCGTTGGAATAGTTCAACGTAAGGTCTTGTTTGGTTTCGTCTTCGGTCCAATCGCCGCTGTACGATTGCGTGATGGTGCCGGTAAGTGGAACCACTGAGGTGACATCCAGGTCGAACTCCTGACTGCCCTCGAGGTTCATGGTGTAGGTGTAGGACCCGGTAACGTCCTCCCCTGCGATGGTGACCTGGACGGATTGCCAATTGCCCACCAATTGATCTTTGAAGGTTTTTTCTTTTTTGCAAGCGACGAAGGAGGAGGCCAGCAACAGGAAAGCAGCAAGGTTCAAAACTGCGTTTTTCATAATAGTAGATGATTGAAAAAAGTGAAACTTTACGGGATTCAAAAGGCCCGTTTGTAATCGGATGTCGCATAAATGATTGGGGGGCTTGAAATATTGCCGCAGACCTCCCCCCTTTAACGCAACCCTAAGAAAGAGTATTAAGACATCGTTTAGAAATCGGTCAATTCCTTCACATTTGATTGGCTTTTGATTTTTTCATCTGGAATAATTATTGCCTTTTGTAACTTCGCTCGCCTTTTCCGTCTTATCGGACGTGGGTTAATCCGGCTACGCTCTCGGTGGATTGTCTCATCATTCACCAAACCATCCCAATTCTTTGTTTATGCAAAAGAAATACGCTGTTTTTGCCGCGTTCTTGCTGCTCTCCCAATTCGCATTTGCACAACTCAAACACCTCAATCTCAATGTGAGCATGAACGGTGGCTATTCGCAGTTGGCGCATAAAACCGATTTTCAGACCACCCCCTTGTATAACTTGTACGATTTTGTCGCCTTCTCCCATGGTGGCACAGACGATTACACCTGGGACCAATTTCTTGAAACCTACAAGGTCAAAGAACAGTTTGGGCAGCCTCGGGTAGGTTTTTCTGCCATGTTGACGTACCGAGACTGGCCCATCAAGGCACTTGGCGAGGCTATGTCTTCCCCCTCTTCCTATACCCGGGCTTCCTATGCCGTGACCCTCGGATTGGGCAAAGACATTTACATTTCTGATAGTACCTGGTATTTTTCTTTCCTTGGGGGCTACAAATACGTCGTTCAAGATTTTGGGTTTGGTGCCAATACCATTGTCAACAGCATCGGAGTGAAGGAGCAGCGTGAAAACGCGGCCTCGTTTTTTGCCCCAGTAAAACCGCTCGGTCGGCCATCGGGCGATTTGTTTGCCTTTCGCATTGGGTTTGCCAGGACCCTCGATTGGTATTATCGCTGGAGCGCCGGTGTGGAAGCCTATTACGAACTCGACCTCACGGATAAAATCGTCCGCAGTGCCCGCATGACTACCTACGGGGCGCAGGTGTTTATCCGCTGTAAAATTTTTGGCAAAAACGTGGAAGCCGACCGCTTTTATCCCAATCCGGCTGGTGGCCGAAGGCATTGAGGAATGTGGTCAATGTGTTGAATGTGGTCAATGTGTTGAATGTGGTTAATGGAGCTAGCTACCCAGGGTTCAATGCTGGACGAGCAGGAGGGTTGTGCCCATTTCCCCTTCAACCATTACCCGAACCACGTAGGCCCCATTGGTTTGGGGCTGATATGGGAGCGTGATTTGTTTTTCACCAGCAATGTGTCTGGAGGAATGGCAAATTGCGCCTAATGGGTCAAAAATTGTAACATCCACCTCTCTCCCAATTTGAAATGCATCCGAGCGCAGCTGCACAATCCCCGGCATTTTCACAGGGTTAGGAAAGGCTTCCAACATAAGCGGAGCCTCACGCAGCAGCACGGGTTCAGGGCATTCATAATTGCCCGTGCCTAAATACTCCTTACGTGCAATTACGACAGTGGTGCCACGGTTGAACACCACTGGTTTGCCTGTAACATCCTTCATGGTGTCCCCATTGACGATGCTTGGGTTTTGGAACGAAAGGAACATGAATCGCTTATTGGGAGTAAACGTGATGCCCGTAGGTTCGCCGCCCCCCGGCGTGGTGGCAAAAAGGGCTATTTGAGGTGTTACAGCCGTATGGGCTGGTTTTACCATCCAAATATGGTTGTCCCCTCCATCCTGTAGCACCCATAAATTTTGCTCGCCGTCGAACGCCAGGTTGTCGGCACCAACGCCCCATTGGGCCCAATACGTTCCATCCATGGTTTCGATGGGGTATTGGGTGTTTTCTACAAATACTTCCAAGTCGGAGACCGTAGGACCCTTGTCTTTGAATCGCCAAACACGACCACTGAATTTGGTGGCAAAATAGACCTTACCATCTGGCCCGATTTCGACGTCCTCCACGCCAGAGAAATTCCAGGCGCCCAATTGTTGGCAATAAGCGTTGATGTTGTTGCAAGCTTTAGGGGTAGCGTTTGGGACGGGTACCCAGCTGGCGGTGGTAGCAGCAGAGTCGGTGCGCAAAAGCACGAACAGTTTACCTTCGCTTAGTTGCTGTTTTTGATGCGCGATGTACTTAAAGATAAAGCCGCGGCTAAAATCATCCGCACCCCAATAAATTGTTTTTTGATCGGAGGCAATAGCACAGTTCTCATGCACGGCATTGCCTGCTTTCCAGATTTTCTGGATTAACTTCCGGTCCCGGGGACTGGATTCTACCAACCAACCGGCATCATAATATCCATTGCTGTCCAAATCGCTGGCCACGATGGATTCTTCGCCCGAGATTACGGTGCCCCATGGGGTAATCCCACCAGAGCAGGGGCGATTGATACCGCCCAAGGCCGAGAAATCGATGGGTAGTCCGTTATTTATTTGCCAAAGTTGCTGGAGGTAATCAAACGAGAGGTCAAAAACGGTAACTCCCCCCTTCATGGCCGCTATTTCGTGGTTGATCGAAAGGTAGCCTTTATCGCTTCTATGTTGAATCGGGACAAATGCGGTAAAATCCGGGGCATATTTCAACAAGGATCCATCGGCCAAGGTGTCGCCGGTTTGTGCCAAAACCTGAAAGTCATGGGTAGGTGGCAATACCAGCTGCCCTTTCTGGCTGGTAGGGCGCACAGAGGTGAATACCCCAATGTTTTGGGCCTTGATTTGAAAAATCGCCAGGAAAAAAGCAATCGAAAGGATGGATTTCCCATTCAGCACATTGGCCACATTCCGCACATTGGTCATATTGCTCAAATTGGCCACATTCCTAAAATTGACCACATTTATTTAGGGCTTGGCAATTTCATTTCCAGTTTTTCCAACGCATTCACGATGGTTTTGGCCATGAAATAATCGCGGTACCAGCGGTTGTCTACCGGGCAGATATGCCAGGGGGTGGTGCTTTTGTTGATGGCATACTCATAGGCCTCCATGTATTTGTCCCAGAGTTTGCGCTCCTCCCAATCACCATCGTTGTGCTTCCAATATTTGGTGGGATCATCAAGCCGTTCTTGAAGCTGGATACCTTGTTCCTCGAAGGAAATATGCATGTAGAACTTGAATATCAAGGTGTTGTTGTCAAATTGAATCAAGTCCTCAAAAGCATTGATGGCCGCCATCCGTTTCTCCACGCGCTCCATATCGATCCAGCCGTGAACGCGCTGAATTAGGATATCCTCATAATGGCTGCGGTTAAAAATCGTGGTCATGCCCTTTTGCGGCACCCATTTGTGTACCCGCCACAGGAAATCGTGGGCAAATTCCTCTTCGGTGGGCTTTTTATAACTCACCAAATCCAGGCCAGCGATGCTGCAATCACCAAAGACATTGCGTACGGCACCATCCTTGCCGCTGCCATCCATGCCTTGTAAAATGACCAACATGGAATATTTGCCTTCAGCGTACATCATGTTGTGCAATTCACCCAGCCGGGCTACCAATTGCGCCGTTTCTTCTTTCAGGTCTTTTTTTTTCAGCCCCTTAGGCGCTTCGGTGGAAATGGAGGAGAGTTTGATCATTTTTGATGTATGAACTATGATGTATGAACTAGGATGTATGAACTATGAACTACCCATGGCCAGGTTCCGCGCTGCGCTCGGAATGACAAGGCTAAGTAGACTACATGCCCGCTTCCCGCAAAAGCCCCATCACAGCATCCACAATATCCTCCACCTGTGGCTTGGAATGGTAGTCCCCGTCCTGCCCGTACGCCGGACGGGGGGGCTTGGCGCAGAGGGTCACCGGCTTGGAATCTAGCCAACGGTAGCCGCCTTGTTTTTCCAATACTTGCTGGAGCATGTAGGCCGAAGCGCCGCCTTCAAAATCTTCGTCAAGGAAAATGACGCGGTTGGTTTTTTTCAAACTTTCCACGCAGGTGTTATGACGGTCGAAGGGCAGGAGCGTCTGAACGTCCACGATTTCTATGGAAACTCCCAATTGGGCGAGTAAATCTGCGGCTTCTTCTGCCACACGGATACACGCGCCATAGCTGATCACGGTTACATCCGATCCTTCGCGAAGGATTTCCGGCTGACCAAGGGGTACGGTGAAGGTACCCACGTTGTCGGGCAATTGCTCTTTGAAGCGGTAGGCATTCAGCACCTCCACCACAATAGCCGGGTCGTCGCCCCGCAACAAGGTATTGTACATGCCAGCGGCCTGGGTCATGTTCCTTGGCACACAAACGTGCATGCCCCGCAAAGAACCCAACATCATGCCCATCGGCGAACCTGAGTGCCACACGCCCACCAGGCGGTGTCCACGCGTCCGTATGATGGCTGGCGCAGCTTGTTGATTGTTAGAGCGCCAGCGCAAGGTGCAGAGGTCGTCTGAAAGCGGCGAAAGCCCGTACAACAAGTAATCAAGGTACTGTATTTCTGCAATGGGGCGCAGTCCCCGCATGGCAAGTCCAATGGCCTGGCCCATAATCGTCCACTCGCGGATACCGGTGTCGAATACACGTTCGGCTCCATATTTCTGCTGCATGCCGCGCAGGCCCTGGTTCACGTCGCCAATATGGCCCACGTCTTCCCCAAAGACAAAAATTTCGGGCGAGCGGGCAAAATTGGCGTCAAAACAAGCGTTTAAAATCTCATAACCGTCCTTGAGCGGCGATTCATCCGAATACTGTGCTTTCTCCTCCCGAATCCCCAACGGAGATTTTGAAGATTGGCTCAGCAGGTTGTCAGAATAGATGGCACTGCCTTCCACTTGCTCGCGCAGGATAAATTGTTGTAGCTCGGAACGCTGTTCCGAGGCATTCCCCGAACGGAGTTCCGGGCTACTCAAAGCGCGCCGCGCCGTTTGCAAAAGCTCGTAGCGAAGCGGTTCCCGTTTTTGTTTTAGATCTTCGGCAAACGTAGTGGCTGAAGCACGTTCCAAAATACAGATCGGAAGAGC
>JALHPW010000017.1 GCA_022842255.1 Saprospiraceae bacterium
CGTCTACGGTCCGAAGCAGGAGCCGTGGTGTTTCAAGTATGGTTTTCACAAAGATTTCATTTTGAGATACACGCCATTGGTCCACCCAAAACCATCCTGATTGGGGTACTCCCCACCACCGCCTGGAGCGTCCGGGTTTTCCACGTCGTATTTTTCCATCATTTTACCGGTGTTGGCGTAGGTTTTTTCGCAAAGGGTGCACCAGTTGTGCCGAATTTTTTCGGCCAAAGCCTGGTGACCATAATTTTTCAGACCTTGATAGGTCATCCATTGCAGTGGCGCCCAGCCGTTGGGAGCGTCCCATTGTTGTCCGGAGTGGTCAATCGTACTCACCAAACCACCGGCTTTTAGAAATTTATCCTCCAGGGCTTTTGCGATGGCGGCTGCTTGCTCGGCCTCCACCATTTGGAAAAAAAGTGGGAATGCACCTGCTAGGGTCCATGATGTATTACGTTGATTGTCAATCCAATTGTAGTCAAAAAAGAACCCAGATTCGGCATGCCAACCATGCTTCAAAATAGCGGCCTTGCGGAGCCGTGCCCGGTCTTTGAAAACCTCTACGGGGGTATGGTCAGGCAGTTGCCGATAAGTGTGTACCAGTGTTTTTTCCAAAAAGTAGAGCAAGCAGTTCAAATCTACGGGAACCAAATCGGTGGTGCGGATACTGGCCAAATTTTGCGCATCGCCCAACCAGCGACTGCTGAAATCCCAGCCGGATTCGGCCGCAGCGCGTAGGTGGCGATAGGTTTCTTCGGCAGGTCGATCGGATTGTTGCGCGGTGTGCAGGTCTTCGGCATAGGCTTCTGGGCGCGGGCTAGGGTCATCGTCCCAATACCGGTTCAGCAGACTGCCATCGGGCAAACAAACTACGCGCCGATGGGCGGTTCCAGGCTGTACCGCAAGTTCCCCATCCATCCAAAAGGCGTACTCTTTTTCCAAAGCGCGCCGGTATTTGAGCAGGGTTGCTTCCCCCTTGATTTCTGCTAAAAGATTGACCATCAAGGCAAAAAAGGGTGGTTGCGAGCGACTCAGGTAATAACTTCGATTGCCATTGGGGATATGCCCGAAGGTCTCCAACTGGTATGCAAAATTATCCACCATACTTTCAATCAAATCCACTTTGCCCGAAACTCGAAGCCCCAACATCGTGAAATAACTATCCCAATAATACACCTCCCGAAATCGTCCGCCGGGCACTACATACGGGTTGGGTAATGGGAGCAAGGTGGACCCCGTTGCCGATAAGTCCTGCGCTGGGTTGCGAAGCAATACCTCCCAAAGTTCATCTAGGTGCGCACGGATGGGCTTATTGGCCGATTGATACCCGGAATCAGGCGTTTCAGGGAAATCAAAATGGGTTTCCACAAAGTTTTGCAGGTCAAATCCCGGGTGGTCTTTGGCCTTTGCATAAGCGTCTAAAATATCCGCTGGCTCCGCTTTTGCTGTGCAATCCGGAAAGAACTTTGAGTCCGGGAAGATGCCGCTCGTTTGTACGGCTTCGTACAGCAGGGAAAGGGATTGGATGTGGAAGTAGGTCATGGTTGATGTATTATTTGACACTTTTTGCCTGCAATTTTTTAAAAAAGTACAGCCCAACCAGCAAAATTCCAATCGGGACCAACGAAAAGTAAAAGGCCTTTTGTCCGCCGAGTTTTCCAAAAATATTGCCCGTGATAATCGAGCCCGTGGTGCCACCCAAGGCAGAAAACACAATGATGAGGCCCGACATCAGGCCGTGCTTTTGTTTCGGCAGGCTGCTCAAAATACGCGAGTTGATGGCCGGGTAAATCGGTGCCAAAAACAAACCAATGATGGGGAACACAAACGCGGCCAAGGGGGCATTCCCCCAACCGGTGATGGGCTGGTCGCCCAAATTACTGGCAAGCGGAATGGCCAATAAGACCAGGGCCGCGGCCAACAGCAAACAGGCGGTCAGTACCTTGTGCCACTCGAACTGTTTGAGCACCAATCCGGCCAAAAAACGCCCCAAAGCAGTACTGCCCGCCAAAATACTGGCCATTTGGATGCTCAGGGAAGTTGGCAAGCGCAGCACTTCCTGATTGTAAGTAGGCAGCCAACTCATGATGCTTTGCTCGATGAGCACGTAAAAAAAGGCGCACAACACAAACACCAACACCAGCGGCACGGCTGCCAGGCGAAACATTTGCACGAACTCCTCGGCCAGCGAACTGGGTGTTTCGGGCTTTGATTCCGATTCATCGAGGGGAGCGGTAAACAACAATACGAAGGCTGCCAAGGAAATCCCGCCGAGCAGGTAGTAGATTTTCAGCCATGCCGTACTTTGTAGGTTCGAATCGTCTACAAACCCGCTGAACAAAAAATAGCCAGCGAAGATGCCCACCATGAAAAACGACTCGATGAAACTCATCAAGCTGATATGTTCTTTTTCGTCTTTGGTAACCAAGCCAATAGCCCCGTATACCGACATTTTGATGAGGGCAAAACTGGCACCCACGGCTGCAAAAAGCATTTTCGTTGCCCAAAAACTGGGTACCAGCGGCACGATAAAACACGCCAGTGTCACCAGGGCCAATGCCGTAAGCATGGCTTTTTTATAACCCCATCGGGTAATGAAGGAGGAAAGCAAAAAGGAAACGATGGCGATACTCAGGTCTTTGAACCCTTCCAGTACCGACGCTTCCCCAGGCGTGACGCCGTAATTGTTCTGGACTTGTAAGATAACCGTGCCGACACTGTTGAGCAGGATAGCGAACACGAAATAGTTGAGGAACAAGGAGGCCTTGATTTGCCAGTTTTTCATGGATACGAACGAGAAGAAAAGTGAAAGAACACTGGTCGGGCAAGGGCGAAGATTGGGAAAAAAACAGATTTGCCAATTGTTCTTTCATACAAAATCCGGGGCGACTCAAAGCCGCCCCGGATTTCAAAGGGGAAAACGTGCCTGTCCAGATTATTTTAAAGCAGCCACCAACGAATCCACCAGTGCTTGACCGATTCCGCCTTCAATCAGGCCTTTTACATCGGCTTTCCACCAATCGGGACGAACAGGGGTTTGGTCATTGGCCAGACCTTTCCAAAACCAGTAATATCGGCTATATTTCATCACGGAAACGGCGGAGAAAACCAGTTTTGAATCATCAAGCGTGGTGTTTAGCAAGAGTTCGTTCTCGATTTCGGTCACGGCTTTTACAAATTCGTTGAGCTGTTCAGGGGAGTTGACGGGTATCTCGGAAACCTGGTCGAGGATATTGCCCAAGATTAGGCGGTCATTCGCACTGAGTTTGGAAGTAGCGAGCCAAGCCCGGTGATTGTCGTAATTGTCGGCAAAGGTGGCGTTTTCGATTTGCTGCTGTTCGGTTTCGCTAAGCTCAACGTCTGCCTCGGTTTGCAGAAACTGGGCTGATTTTGCGGTCAACAGCTTCCGGGTTGCCTGGAGGTCGAGCGACTTTACTTCGTCCTTGGTTTGAGCGGTGAAAATGGCCTGCATTGCGAGGTTATGGAGCTGGCCGAGGTTGTCCTGCGGGTTGTTCGGGTTGACCAAGGGTGCTACGGGTTGCAGGTTTTCGTTGTTGAACGAAATGATTTTTTTCCCAATAGGGGAGCGCTGGAAGCGGTAAAACCCAGATTTGAGCACTTGAGGTGCTGTGCCGTTTTGTGCCTCCACCGTAAAATCGGCGGTGAGTGGGAAGTAATTTCCAAATTGTTCGTTGACTTCCGTTTCATCCTCAAACTGAAATGCAGGCGATTGTTGATTCAAATCTGTGGCCTTTTCCCAACCAATCCAGATGCAATTGCTGAAACTGTACAGGCAGCCGTTCATGGTGCTGGTGCCAAAGTGGATTCGGATTCGGCTGCCATCGGGAATCGTAGCCTTTACGGGTGCTGCGATGGGTTCGCTGATGATTGCTTTTTCGCATGAAGCTATGAAGAGGGAAATGGTTGTCAGGGAAAGTGCGTAGAAAAAATTACGGGTGGTCATGATTGAAAAGATGTTTGGTGAAAAAATATCGGCAGTGCGGTGCCTGCTTCTATTCATCAATCGGACATCTTTGAAAACCTTACCTTGGGTATTGAAAAAAGTTGAGGGTTTAGAACTCAACCCTCAACCCTAAACCTCCAAATCAACCCCCATTTCGCCCCAAAATCAAGCATTTCGCCCCAAAACCTTGCCGTCTACCCCATAATCTTACTGGTTACCCCTCTTTTCGAAGTGGTGTTTTAGAAGGGCATTCCTTTGCCCCAACAAATTTTTAAAACGCCATGCTTGAATTTATCGGAGACCTTCTGCTCAGTATCCACATCATTGCCGGTGCCTCTACTTTGGTAACTGGCCCGATTGCCATCTTTTACAATTTCCGGGATGTTCGCAAACACCGAATCGTGGGAAAGGTGTTTTATTATTCGATGCTCATCGTTGCCGTTTCCGCGATCATATCCTTTTTCAAACACCCCGACAAAGTGTTTTTTCAGTTCCTCTTGGGTATTTCCTTTTTGGTTTTGGCAGGTATTTTCCGGGGGGTAAGAAGCATTTTTCTCATGAAGGGTGGGAAGGTGATTGCTTTTGACTGGGCATACACGGTATTGATTGGGCTAAATGCGGTGTTTATGTTAGGCATGTCAGCCTGGCATTGGATGGCTGGCACCATGGTTGCCTTTCCAATTTTATTTGGTGTATTTGGGCTTATGAGCGCTTCCGATACCCGGATAAACTGGAAGGCGTTCAGCAATCCAATGGCCATGCACCGACTGGATTGGATGCAGCTTCACCTTGCCACTATGATAGGGGCGTTTATTGCCTCTACCACCGCCTTTACCGTGAATGCTGCGCATTTCCTTCCTTGGTGGGCACAGTGGTTTGGTCCAACGCTGCTGCTCGTGCCGCTTCAGTTTTATTTTGGCCGAAAAGTAAAAGCCATGCGCCAGAAAGCGAGTGTTCAAGAGGGTTGAACAGACTGCGGGTGTTCCATGCGGAAAATGTTGGAAAACGATTTGTAGGATAGGTCGGATATTGCGCCCAAATCCGCAAATCCCTGGCTCAACCATTCACCAATCCAGCATGACCGCACACCTCCTTACCATCGGCGATGAAATCCTCATCGGTCAAATCGTGGACACCAATTCGGCTTGGATGAGCCGCCAACTCAATCTGGGCGGTATTTCCGTGACCGGGAAAAGCAGCGTAGGGGACACCCGCCAAGCCATCGTCGACGGGGTGGGGCATGCCGCCAATAGCGCGCAAGTCGTGATCATAACGGGCGGACTTGGGCCAACCAAGGACGATATTACCAAGTCTACCCTCGTGGAAATATTTGATTGTCAATTGGTTTTTCACCAAGAGGTGTATGACCGAATTGCCGCATATTTTCAAAAGATTGGTCGGGCAATCCCCGTAGATTCCGTTCGGAACCAAGCAATGTTGCCCGACAAAGCCATCGTATTGCCCAATAAAGTGGGTACAGCCTCGGGGATGTGGTTTGAGCGCGATGGTCAGGTGTTTATTTCCTTGCCGGGCGTGCCGTTTGAGATGGAGTACCTGATGACCAACGAGGTTTTGCCCCGTTTGAAAGCAAAATTTGTCAGCCGCCCCATCGCACACCGCACCTTGCAAACCGCCTGTGAAGGGGAAAGCAATATTGCCAAACGCATTGAAACTTTCGAGGAAAGCCTTCCTGCGCACCTCAAACTGGCCTATTTACCGGCTTTGGGACAGGTTCGCCTACGCCTCACAGGGGTTTGGCCAGGTGAGGTCACCTCAGATGCAGCAGCCCTTTTGGACGCCGAGTTGGATGTCAAAAAGACCGAGTTGCTCCAAATCATCCCCGATCTGATATATGGGGAGGAAGACGAAAGCCTTCAGGAAGTGGTGGGAAAGATTTTGCGTCAACAAGGCAAGCAATTTGGCACGGCGGAAAGTTGCACGGGCGGTTATGTGGCCCACTTGATCACCCTGGTGCCAGGCTCCTCGGATTATTTCCCTGGATCGGTGGTGAGCTATTCGTACGAGATGAAAAGCAAGCTTCTGGGCGTGAAGGCCAGCACTTTAGCCACTTTTGGAGCGGTCAGTGCAGAAGCCGTGAGAGAGATGGCAGAAGGCGCCCGCGAAACCCTTGGTGTGGATGTCTCCTTGGCTATTTCTGGCATTGCCGGTCCCGGTGGTGGTACGCCTGATAAGCCAGTTGGCACGGTTTGGATGGCAGTGAGCGATGCCCAGCGTACCCTGGTGGCCAGACATGTTTTTGGTCGAGACCGGGCAAAAAATATTCAGCTCACGGGGGTCTATGCTCTGAATATGGTTCGGAAGTTTTTACTGGAGGCTTGATGGTTTCAACTGTTAAACCTGTGTTTTATTGCCAACCAGAGTGCCCAAGCACGGCTTGAGATTGAGCATCTTTGCAGTTCGCAATTTAAACTACTTTCCATGCGCTCCATTTTTTGGACGGCACTCGCTGTTTCATTTCTATTTTCCGCAGTACCGGTTTTTGGCCAAAAGGCAAGCTTTACCATCGTCAAGGGGAAGGTCACAGATGCGGATACCCAAGAAGGGCTTGCCTTTGTGAGTGTGGCAGCCCCGGGTTTTGCAGCGGGTACGCGCACCGATGAGAATGGGTTTTACCTGTTGCGTACGGATCAAAAAATCACTAAGTTGCAATTTAGTTACCTCGGTTATCATACTCAAGTGCTCCCTGTCAAACCAGGGGAGCAGCAAACCCTGGATGTGGCCTTGAAAACGGCCTTGACCCAACTGGAAGAAGTAACGGTAAAGGCCAAAAAATACAAGCAGAAAGACAACCCGGTGGTAGAACTCATTGAACTGGTAATAGCCAACCGCGACAAAAACCATATTGCCGACCTAGCTACCTATCAGGACGAACAATACGAGAAAATTTTCCTGGGCATCAGCAACCTCAATGAAAAACTGAAAAATCGCCGATTCCTGCGCCCGATGCGTTTTGTATTGGAAAATACCGATACCAGTAAACTAGGGGGGCTTCCCGTCACACCGGTTTTTTTGCAGGAAAACGTGATGGATTATTACAGCCAATCCAATCCAGAGCGATGGAAAAAGTATATAAAAGCTTCAAAATCAGTGCGATTTGGTGAAATGGTGGACGATGATGGCATGGATAAGGGCCTGCAATACCTGTATCAGGAGGTAGATATCTACGACAACTATGTGGAGATGCTTTCTGACCAGTTCATGAGCCCGATTGCCAAAAACGCCCCGCTTTTTTATCGATATTACTCCGCCGACACCATTGTAGAAGCTGGGAAAAAAATCATCCGACTGGAGTTTTACCCCAAAAACAAACTGGATATGTTGTTGCAAGGCGATCTCTACATCGCGCTCGACAGCAGCTACGCAGTTACCCGAATCAACTTTTCGGTCAACCCCAACATCAACCTCAACTGGGTAAAAGAATTGGTGGTGGAGCAGGATTTCCAGCTCCTCCCATCGGGCAAATGGGTGATGGCCACAGAGGATTACCGAATGCACTTTGGCTTGAACAAACGGGGCGCGGGTATGGTGGCACAGCGTTTTGTAACCCACCGGAACCCGCTTATTAACCCCATGCTTCCAGATTCGGTGTTGAGTGGCAATGTATCCGAAATCGTGACCCTTCCCACCGCATCCAAGGTCATAGCAAACGAATATTGGGATACCGCCCGGCCCGTACCACTCAACACCGCAGAGGCAGCCACCTACAAAAACCTGGACAGTCTGCGCAACACCCGGTTTTATAAAGTAGTGACCAAAGTCGGCTATGCGCTTTTTGGAGCCCACCTCGAATTGGGCAAATTTCAAATTGGTCCGATGAACACCTTTTACTCCTTCAACGGCGTGGAAGGTACCCGGCTACGCTTTGGTGGTCGCACAGGCCCTAAGATGAGTAAACGCTGGCGGATGGAAGGTTGGCTGGGCTATGGTTTGCGCGATGAACGCTGGAAATACAGCATAGGCGGGGTGTATGGATTGAACCGATCTGAGTTTAATAAATTCCCCAACAACTTGCTGCGCGTCAATTACTTGCACGACGTCATCCTCCCGGTTCAAAGTTTTCAGGCCAGTCCAGACGCCAATCTTGCCAACTCTGTAGTGCGAGGGGCGAACGACAAGTTTTTTTACTACGACCGGTTCAACGCACAGTACGAGCGCGAGTTCCAGAACCACTTTTCCATCATCGTAGGGGGACAAAACCGGCAGTTCCGTCCCGCTGGCGCCCTGCTTTTCGAGCCTGCCGAAGGGGGAGCGGCCATACAAGACCCGGTAAAAGCAACGGCTGGATTTGTACAACTGCGGTTTTCACCGGGGGAGACCTTTTATCAGGGCGGCACTTCCCGGGCCATTGTGGATTTCAACTACACCACTACCTTGCGCTACTCCAAAGCGTTCAAGGGCTTTGCAGGGGGGCAGTATGATTACCACGAGTTGGTGGCGAGTTTTTACAAATTCTCCAATACGCCCCCCTTTGGCTACAACAAGTTTTATGTGGAAGGTGGTGGGGTATTTGGCAAGGTTCCGTTCCCATTGCTGACCATACACCGGGGCAATCAAACCTACATTACCCAGCAGTTTTCGTACAACCTGATGAATTTCATGGAATTCGTCAGCGACCGATACGCCACCCTGATGGTGGAACACTATTTCAGCGGCTTTTTCCTGAACAAAATCCCCTTGCTTCGCAAACTCAAGCTCCGCGAGGCTTGCTCTTTCAAAATGCTCTACGGTCAGGTATCGGCCCAAAACCGTCCGACGGAAAGTTCTGGCCTGCTCAAATTCCCTACCTTCCCGGATGGTACGCCCATTACCTACACGTTGGAGAACAAACCCTACATCGAGGCCAGCGTGGGCATCACCAATATTTTCAAGTTTTTACGG
This sequence comes from Saprospiraceae bacterium, assembly GCA_022842255.1. Classification (GTDB taxonomy): domain Bacteria; phylum Bacteroidota; class Bacteroidia; order Chitinophagales; family Saprospiraceae; genus M3007. The sequence goes on from JALHPW010000017.1 coordinate 8,861, forward strand.
GTCGATTTGATTCGCCGCTTCACGTATCTAGAGCATCCGGGCACTTCCAAATATGGGGTTCGGTTTGGGGTTTGGGTGGAATTTTAGAGAAAGTTGATTGCAAATTGCATACAATGAATAAAGGGGGAAATCTATATTTGCCCGATTCTACCTTGTAATTTTATTTCAACAGACTCTCCAATGAAAAAACCTTTTTACATCTTATTCCTTTCTTTGCCGTGTTTATCACCTGTTTTCCCGCTTTTTGGCCAAACCGCAAGTATTGACCGCCAAGTGATAGCCAGTGCAGGTGGCGAGGCCTTCGCAGGCAGCAAATCGTTTGAATTCACGTTGGGAGAAGCGGTCATCGAAACGCTCGACAATGGTTCTGTGATACTGACACAGGGGTTTCAGCAGCCAGAACTTGTGACCATCGGAATTGATGAAATCGCAGAAGCTTCCGGGTTGCAGATTTTCCCCAACCCAACCACTGCTGAACTCAATTTGCATTTTAATGCCCCTTCCGGAACAACATTCCAACTTCAGGTAATCAATGCGGCCGGGCAACTCGTTCAAACGCTGCCCAAAACAGACGATACCATAGATAGCCAGGTAGATTGTCGCTCGTTTGCACCCGGCACCTATTTCCTTTTAGCGCACACCACGGATGGCAAACCTTTTTTCCAGGTGCCATTTGTGAAGCTTGACCGCTAACAATCCGCTCCACGCTTCTTGTTGCCTAAAACCCGGACGAGCCCCTGGCTCGCCTGACTTTTTTCATTTCCAAAACTTTTTCCCCTATGAAAAAAATTGTACTCCTTCTTCCAATTTTCTGGTTTGGGCTACTTGTCCTGAACGCCCAAAACGTGCCGCAAGGCATTAATTATCAGACGATTGTACGTGGAGCGAATGGCTCCCCGATGCCCAATTCTAGTTTGGTCTTAAAATTCGAAATCAAAGACGGAATCGGGAGCATGTTGTATTCAGAGGAACAATCCGTCCAATCAAACAACAATGGCCTGGTGAACTTGATCATCGGTCAGGGCGGCACACCCACCTTCGGCGTGTTTCAAAACATTGATTGGAGTATTGGTCCGCGGACGCTGACCATTTACCTGAAAAACACCAACAGTGGTTTTGACCCGCTCGGCACCATGCAATTGGTCAGCGTTCCTTATGCCTTTTATGCTGCCGAAAGCAACCGGGCTGCCACGGCAGATCAATTGGCCGATCTGGGCGCTCAACCAGGGCAGGTATTGCAATGGAATGGAACCACCTGGGTACCCGCAAACGATGCCGTTGGCGGTGGCGGAGGGTCCGTGTCGTTGGTCAACACAGGGGTTGGACTTACCGGCGGCCCAATCTCTACCTCCGGAACTATTTCTTTGGGGAACACCGGCGTGACCCCAGGCATCTACGGAAGTACCACAAAAGTCCCGCAAATCACAGTGGATGCACAGGGCCGTTTGTCTGGCGTGATTGAACTAAACGTAGAAGCACCAGCAATTGCACTTAGCGAGGGAAATGGCATTGATGTGGCGGTAAACGGACTCAATAATTTTACCGTCATCAATACCGGTGACGTGGATGCTACAGATGATGTGTTGAAAACCACCCAACACGATGGCGATTTGATCGGCACTTACAATACGCTAACCCTTAAAGCGGGTGTGGTGGGCACCAGCGAACTGGCCAATGAGGCGGTTACAGCAGCCAAACTGGATGATATGGGGGCTGTGAACGGGAAGGTGTTGAAATACAATGGGAGCACTTGGGCACCTGCCGACGATATTGCGGGGGGCAATGGCAACAACTATGCGGAAGGGGTGGGAATCAATATTTTGGGCAGCGCCCCGAATTTCACCATTGAAAATGCTGGCGATACGGATGCCAGTGACGATGTGTTGAAAACAACGGCCCACGATGGCGACCTGAGTGGGGTTTACAACAACCTGCAACTAAAACCGGATGTGGTAACGGCTATTGAAATTGCAGCCAATGCGGTGAATACCAGTGAGTTGGCCAATGGAGCGGTCACAGCAGCCAAGTTGGATAATATGGGTGCTGTAAATGGGAAAGTATTGAAATTCGATGGCTCCAACTGGGGGCCAGCCGATGATATTGCGGGGGGCAATGGCAACAACTATGCGGAAGGGGCCGGAATCGATATTACCGGAACAGCGCCGAATTTTACCATCGTGAATTCGGGAGATACCGACCCTTCCAACGACTTAACCACCAGTAGCAGCGCAGCAGGGGATGTTACGGGCTTGTTCGCCAACCTCCAGATTGCTGGCAGTGCTGTGGGTACTTCTGAATTGGCGAATGGGGCTGTAACGGCATCAAAATTGAATAATATGGGCGCTACCTTCAACCAGGTGTTAAAATTCAATGGTACGAATTGGGGCCCAGAGGATGCCGGGTTGGTAATCAATGGAATAGGTTCAGGTCCTGGGATCAACCAAAACGGTAGTAGCAATGGTGTAATTCAAATCAATGCCGAAATTGATAATGCCATTTGGAACGCGAACCGGCTTCAAGGACGACAAATCTCCGCCAATTTACCGGCTACCGGGCAGGTTTTACAATGGAATGGTACAACTTGGGCTCCAGCATCTGTGAACGGAAATGGCTGGGAAGCATGTGGCGAGGCAGTGCCTGACCGGGTGGGGATTGGCAGATGCCCACTCGATGATACACGCTTGGAACTTCAATATGCCGAAGCCAACAACGACAACAAATACGGTGCTTACTTTGATATCAGTGGTGCGGGCCTCAACAGGGGTATGAAAATCGATGTCCAGGATGGGAGCAACGTAAACGATGGTATCATCATTGAGGCTCGGCAAGGAGCGAACGACACCCGAGCTGCTGTGCTTTATGCCTATGACTCCAATCGGAACTTTGGTGCTTTTGTGGAAGCTGGGGCCAGTGGAGAGACCGGTTTGGGTCAAAATATTGGCGTTTACTCCCGGGCATTTGACCGCTCCAACCCTTCCGGTGAACCAGATTTTGCATTCTTCGGTCGGGCAGATGATGTAGCCGAAGATTGGGCTGGATACTTTGATGGACGCATTGGCACCAACGAATACTTGCAAATCATCAATCCAAGTGGCAACAACTGGCGTTTAGACGTGAACAACAGCAGCAATGTGCTCAATACGATTTACAATGGGGCTTCTGTAGGTATGTTTGCCACCAATGGGGTGTACACCGCCTCCGACAAGCGCTTGAAGGACGATATCGCCCCATTGCAACAAATGCTGCCCAAGTTGCTTGACCTCAAAACCATGTCGTACCATTATAAAATTGACCCGGAAAAGAAGCCCACTTTTGGCTTTATTGCCCAAGACGTGGAAAAGGTATTCCCTGAATTGGCTATGCGTTCAAAAGACGAGCTCGGGGAAGAAACCCTGATGCTCAATTATGCAGGTTTTTCTGTCCTGGCGATAAAGGCGATTCAAGAACAACAACAGCTCATTGAAGCGCAACAATCTCAAATCAAGCAGCAGGAAGCAAGACTTGATTCCCTGGAAAAGGAAATGGCAGAAATTAGGGCTTTACTAAAGGCTGGAGGGAATAAAAATTAAGCGTGGTATAGCAATCTAATGGGGTTTAAATACAGTAGGATATTGATTTTTAATGCTTTATGGCTGGTAGTATGGTTTTTTCCTGACCGTGCTACCAGCCAAAAGCTGTCTGAAGATGGGAAGTCGCAGCTTGTCTTGGCAGAGCAGTTGTTGGACGCTGGACGCTTTTTGGATGGTTTACAGGCCGCACAAAACGCCAGAGCAATTTTACCCAATGATTCGACCTTGCCTAATGCTTTGGCAGCAGAAACCCATCTCTGGCTTGCGAAAACGTACTTGATTCTTAGCAAAAGAGAGGCCGCGAGGAAACATCTTGATTCAGCGCTTTATTGGATAGGCAATACCGAATCTGGGTTGCGGTATTTGATCGAGACCCAATTCGGCGCGTTCAAACGAGAGGAGGCCCGCATCCAAGCTGCCATTGCTTTTTTTAAGTCGGAGCAAGGACGGAATCAACGCGCATTGGCGGAGGCCCAGCTGGCCTTAGGGGTGCTTTTTCTCACCCAAAAGGAGGATTCAAAGGCTATTGAGGCTTTAGAGCAGGGTTTGAGCGCCTTCCAAGGGTTACAAGGCAAACCAGGAATGGGGTATGCACGTTGCCTTCAATCCTTGGGGTATTATTATTGGAAAAACAAAAAACAGTACGAGCGCGCGCTGGATTATTTTGAAAAAGCGGAAGCCGTGTTTGTTCAATTGGGTGGACCGGAAAGCAATCATCTTTCGAGCCTTTATGTCAACATGGGGGCCTGTATCGACGATTTAGGGGAGCCGCGTAAAGCATTGGATTTTTACCGTACCGCAGAACGCAATTTCAAAAACCAAGACACCCGTCATCCCAACCTGGTCAACGTTTACAACAACATAGGTAATTCCTATGGAGATTTGGGAGAGTACGAGCTTTCTATACAATACCTAGAAAAAGCACTTGAGTTGGCCGATTTAGACACCAAAAGCCGCTATTGGAACAATCTAGGCGATGCTTACCTCGGGAAAGGGGATGATATCAAGGCTGAACAGTGTTTCAATACGGCGCTCTATTTACTGCTCAATGCTAAAAACCCAACGCTGAGCGAACTGGCCAGGCCCTATCACAACCTCGCCATTATCTATCGAAACCTCAATCAAATAGACAAATCGCTTGAATACGAACTTCGCTCAATCCCCTATCGAAAAAGTGATTCAAAAGACCTAATAAGTATCGCTCGATCCTATTTGGGCGCGGGCGAATGCTACTTTGAGTTGTCTCGATACCCGGAAGCTTTGCTTTACCTTGATTCTGCTCTTTCCTTTCAAGCTCAGGCGCTGCCCTCCCGACTTTTTTCAGAAACTGCGGATGCCTATGAGGTTAAAGCGAAAGTCATGGCCGCACAAAAAAAATTCAAGGAGGCATTTATAGTGCTTGACAGTGCACTTTACGCATGTGGGTACCGGGAAAAAGCAAATTGGAAGGTAATTACGGCGCCCCGTCAACTGTTGTCAACGCTCAACCAAAAAGCAGCGCTCCATCTTTCCTTGTATGAACAATCTAGAGAGGAGTCTCAACTTTTGGCTGCTGTTCTAGGCTACGATACCGCTGCTCAAGCCGTTCGATACTTCCGAAACACCCTTTTGGAAAGCAGGTCCCGAGCCGTTCTTGCCGGTCAGTTTCGAGACATCCTAAGCGGCGGGGTGAAGGCAGCCTTGGCCATGCATCAACTGCATCCCGATAATCCTGCGTACCTCAACCAAGCCTTTGCTCTTTCCGAACAGAGCAAGGCGCTGGTGCTTCTTGAAGGGGTACGCAGCGCGGGTGCCTTGAAATTCGAGGGCATTTCCGATAGTTTGTTGGATTTGGAACGCACGCTTCGGCAAGCTGTTACGGACGCCGAAGTAGGGTTGCGCAAATTGTTGGGGCGTGGCAACGGGGTGGCCGATTCGATATTGACCAAAGCCAAAAACGAGGTTTTCGATCGACAACAGGCTTTTGAGGCGTTTCAAAGAACCCTGGCTTCGGGTGATTTTGCTCAATATTACAATTTCCGCTACGGATTGTCCCTGGCAAGCCCTGCCGAAATTCAGGACCAATTGCTTCAGCCCCAACGCACTCTGGTTTCTTATTTTCTTGGGAAAAAAGGAGACTTATTTGCTTTTGTCGTGCAAAAAAATGGAGTCCAGGCCATTCAATGTCCGGCTGGGGAGGATTTGGCCAAACAGGTCCAACTCCTACGGGAAGGCCTGCTGGGTTATTACACACTTCCGTCCAGAAAACGGACCGAAGCCTTATTTCTGAAAACCCTGGAACAATATATTTCCGCCGCGCAGTCACTTTATAAGACCCTGGTTGCGCCATTGGAGCCCCTGCTCCGCGAGGAAGTGGTGATTGTGCCGGATGGGCTGTTAAGCTATGTCCCATTTGAATTGTTGCTGACAGGCGCCCCCACGGACATTGCCAATTTTGCGGAGTACCCTTATTGGTTCAAACAGAAAAATCGCGCTATAAGTTACGCATACTCAGCCACTTTACTTCGGGAAATGACCCAGAAGCAGCACCGAAAAAAGGCCTCTAAACCACTTTTGGCCATGGCGCCGTTTTTTCCGGGGACCAGGGCAGAATTGGCTTCGACTCCAAATCCAGAGGCGCAAAACGAAAACAGGAAAGGGTTCAACCCATTGGTTTACAGCGGACAAGAAGTGCGAGATATAGGGCAAATTTGCAAAAGCAACGATTGGTGGATTGGAAAAGAGGCGAGTAAACAATTGTTTTTGCGTGTTGCCCCAGATTGCCAGATACTCCATCTCTCCACCCATGGTGTGCTGGACAGTGCCGCCGATTACTCCTATCTGGCGTTTGCAGGTTTGGAAGCGGAGCCTGAACCACTTTTTGTGCGCGATTTGTACAGTCTGCAACTCAATGCGGATTTGGTCACGCTTTCTGCCTGCGAAACGGGCGTGGGGCAACTGCAATCCGGCGAAGGGGTCATCAGCCTCGCCAGGGCGTTTGCGTACGCGGGCGCGAAAAGCATTTTCACAAGCCTTTGGCAGGTAAACGATGCGTCTACCAAGGACCTTATGACCTTGTTCTACAAAAACTTGAAGGCTGGGAAAAGCAAAGATGCTGCCCTGCGGGATGCCAAATTAGGCTACATAAACACCCATTTTGGGGAGCGGGCACACCCGTTTTTCTGGGCGGGAATAGTGGGAGTTGGCGCTATGGAACGGATTGAGGTTAGATAGGGGGAGTGTTAATCAAACTACTTTTCCAATAGCTTCGCCTTCAGATTTCTGGCTTTTTGCTCAAACGGATGCCCAGCTTTATTGACTTTGGCGAGCATGGCCTCGTAAGCAATTTTGGTTTTGGGCAAACGAGCCGCGTGGCACAACAAAAGGTGCCATTCCGCATCGTTTCGATATGAAATCCCCTTGCTCAACACCTCAAAATCTGTGGCTGCGGCATCGTATCTGCCCAATTGGAACAGGGCGTGTGCCCGCAGTTTGAGCGCGTCTGTCTGGCCTGCTTCCGGCAGGGTCTGTAGCAAATCAACAGTTCTACGGAATTGCTTTTGGGTATACGCCTCCGTTGCCTTTTGAATCAAGCTATCCTCGGGTTCGTTCGGGTCGCTCATCAACACCCCTGGTTTGTAGGGGGCTTCGGCGTAGGATTTTTGAACCAGGGAAGCATAATCTGGGGTTGGAGGTGCCGTATTGGTCGGTAATTGAGGCGTTGGGACTTGCGCGATGGGTTCCTGATTTTGTGGTACGCTTGGAATGGTATCGATTGGGTTTGGCACTTGTTTCCCGATTTCGGTTGCGGGTTGGCTTTGGGAATACCAAATGGCAAGACCGATGAGTGCCACAATTGCCCCGATGATCCAAAACCGCAGTCCACCTTTCCCTGCCGATGGGCTTGGTAAATCTGGAGAATCTTTCTCCTCTTTTTTGTCTTCAACAAATTCCTGATAGGCGTTTTCCATCAAGTCGCGGAAATCAAGCAAGTCCTTGTCGGGTGGTGATTTATACAGTTTTTCCTCTTCTTCCTCCATCATTTTCATCATGTCGCGGTGCAGCGACACCTCTTTGGCCAACCCAGGGTTGGTGGCCATTTCCGCTTCAAATGCCTGCGCATCCGCTGGGGAGAGGCGGTTTTTGAGGTAGTCCTCAATTTGTTCAAACAATTTCATTTCGCTCATGGTGGAGGAGTGGATGAGGGTTTAGGGTTGAATTGTTTAGGCACGGAGCTCCACAAAGCGTGGGTCGGCCTGAACGGCATCGATTAAGGTTTTTTTGCACACGGTTTTGCGTTTCCGTGCGTAGGCATAGGTCCAACCCAAAGCTTCGGCAACTTCCTCCATACTCATTTCCGTATTCCAGGAAAGGCTCAATACCATTTGGCAATCCTTCGGGATTTCCTGGAATTTCTCTGCAAACAGCACTTTGCGCTCGCTATTTTCCGAAAATTCGGTGTCCTGATCTTTGCCCATGGTGTTTGATACCACAGGGTCGTCTGGTGTTACCCCGGCATCGAATTTATTTCTGCGAAGACTTTTGAGCCAGTGTCTACGACAAATTGCTTGGAGGTAGGTGGAGAACAAGGCGCTCAACTCCAAGTCGCCCGCTTTCAATTTTCGGTAAACGATTTCCAGCGCGTACATGAACACGTCCTTGGCGTCCTCCTGGGTGCCGGCATTGGCGCGCACAAAAGCAATAACGGGTGGCAAGAATTCGGCAAAAATGCTGCGGACAACCTCTGGCTTTTGCTGCAAGAGGCCCTCTGTGTACCATTCGTTGAGGTGTTTGGCCATGATGTGGGGGTGTTTTCTGTGGGGACGAAGATAGGGAGCGGGTTTGGAAAAAGAACGGGACAAAAATTTTGAAGAAAATCAAAAGCGGCGGGTAACAACAAAAAGGGAGCGGGTATAGACCTAAAAATCTAAACGCATGAATATCCGCCTGATGCATTGGAAAACCCGCCTGGAAATCGCTGGAATCGTACACGGATTATGGGACGCCACCCTGTCGCTGGATGCCCCGCGCTTCGAACAAGTGGCCCTGTTGGCTGCACAGATGTTGTTGGCAAGCACGCGCTCCGGGGCTTTTTTGTCGAACGCCCGGTCTGTATTGTTTTTGCTGGCGGCCGGGCTGCAGCCTATTGGTTCGATTGTTTGGGAGGGGGTTGTGGCTTTTTCTCGAAAAAGATGCTTCGCAGGGTAACAACAAAAACCTTTCGGGTATAGAGATAAAAGCCACAAGGGGTCCAACACCCCATCGCTGTTTACGCTACCTAATATTCACTTTCAAATGCTCTCTAGAAAATGAAACATCAAATCAGTCTGGCCTTTTTTGGCCAAAAAATTTCAATTCGATTTTCAGTAATCATGCTTTTTATGATTCTGGAAGAACGACCATCCTATGGTCAAAGCCCGATTGTAATGGACATTACCACCCATCCAACCGCTTGGGCAAACGATGCAGGTGCATTACAATTCCAGGTACAACCATTTAAAAACCTGGCCTTTTGTGCCGGAGGCACTTATGGGATTTCATCAACCAGGCTCGCCGATTTTGACCAGCGCGACAACACCATTTCTGCAATGTTTGAAGTAAGGTGGCTCCCTTTTGGTGCCAAATCGATTGGCCACAAAAAAGAAAACAAGGTTAGAGACATCTGCGGAGGGAAGTTTGCCTGTCTGACGAAAAAGAACACAAGACTTTCGGATTTCTTAAAAGGGATTTACCTCGCACCGGGCTATCGATACGAACAAAAAGGTCTAGAGCTTATCCCTTTGCCCCATCTCGAATCTCCTATCCCTGTATTCCCCTATAAAATCAAAAGTCATGCTGCTACGCTTAACCTCGGGTACCAGCTACGCATCCATCACTTCACCCTTGGCGCATCTTACGGGTGGGCTTTTGACCAACCCAACTGGAGTGGCCCTTATGACATTTTCGGGGATAGCCTGTATACCCAAATCTATCCTTGGAAGATGCGCGTTCAACCTAGCCTTGGTTTTGAGGTAGGCATCAACTTTTGAAACACCTTTTTCTTTCACATTCAAAATCAATAAATTATGAAAACGCTTTTGAGCGCTGCATTGACAGCACTGTCCATTATTTTCCTAAGTCAGATTCAAATTGGCTGCAAGAAACCACCGGCGGTCTTCAACCCGGACCAACCTTGCCCGCCTGAAATTTGTAACCCAATTCAAGATGCCCAATGCTTCAATTTTAATTCGTTTGTATGGGGGCTTGCAAAGTTCCAACAACCAGAGCCTCAGCCCTTGCAGGAAGGCACCCCCAATGAAGGGGAGGAAGGCAATTTTATCTGCCAATACACCCCTGTGAAATGGGCGAAAGAATACAATGAATTATATACTGTTCAACCATTTACAGAAGTTCTTTGGATTGGGAACCTTCTCGATGGGAGCAGTATTAGCGATGGAGGTTATCGCCCTTTGGTGACGGACCGCGATTCTTTGCCAGT
>JALHPW010000018.1 GCA_022842255.1 Saprospiraceae bacterium
GACAGTTTGCGCTGTATTTATTCCGGCCACACCCTTTGGCTCGACCAAACGCAAGATCCCACACAGTATATTTTCCAAAACGGTGGCCCCAATGGCATGAACACAGAGCATTCCTACCCCCAAAGCAAAGGCGCTGCGGATGGCAATGCAAGAAGTGATATGCACCATTTGTATCCGACTAGAATCCCGGTCAATGAGGCCCGCGGAGATGTGCCTTTCGCTGAAATCCCGGATGCGCAAACCCAGAAGTGGTTCATTGGAAATCAAATCTTTACAAGTATTCCAACCGTCAATATCAACGGCTATACCGAATTCAAAACTGGAGCCTTTGAACCCCGCGAATCGGTGAAAGGCGATATCGCACGTTCGGTTTTTTATTTCTACACCATGTACCGGGCGCAGGCCAACCTGGCCGACCCCAACTATTTTGAATTGCAACGCCCTACGCTTTGCCAATGGGCCAATCAAGACCCGGCGGATTCCTCAGAGCTCATCAAGACTTGGCGCATTGCGCCCTACCAAGATGGAAAACCCAATCCCTTTGTCATTGATTGCAGTCTCGCGAGCCGTTGCTGGTGCCCCGGCTTAACGCCCAATTGCCTTGTAAGTACAGAAGCCCCTCCCGCGCCCTTCAAAGGCGCACTACGGGTGTGGCCCAACCCTGCGAACGAGATACTTTTCTTCGAGTTTGAGCCGGATGGCCCAGCCACTTTCCGCCTGATGGACCTTATGGGCCGGACCGTAATGCTCCAAGAAAGCGCGAATGGGGAGGGTTTTTTCCAACTAAAAAATATGCCGAGCGGAGTGTACGTTGCAGAAGCCTCGATACGAGGTACTGCTTCGCTCCAGCAATTCCAGAGGCAGCTGATTGTAGTAGAGTAAATCCCCCCCAATAACCTTAACCAATACCCAATAACCCTGCCTACCGGCAGGCAGGCAATCAACCAGTAACAAATCAACCAATGATAGATTTCCTAACCCAAGTCCTCGATTTCATTCGCCACCTCGACGTCCACCTTGAAAATATCATGCGGGACTACGAATTAATGACCTACCTCATCCTTGCACTCATCATTTTTTGTGAAACAGGCTTGGTGGTCACCCCTTTCCTGCCGGGCGATTCGCTGCTGTTTGCAGCTGGGGCCATCACGGCCAAAACGGGCATTTTGAACGTTTGGCTCTTGATCCCGCTGCTGTTTTGTGCGGCCATATTGGGCGATAATACCAACTACTTTTTTGGAAAATACTTGGGCGACAAAGTCTTTACCCGCGACTACTGGTTTTTGAAACGTAAATACATCGATCAGACGCACGAGTTCTACGAAAAACACGGCGGTCGTACGCTTATCATTGCTCGTTTTGTGCCAATCGTACGCACGTTTGCCCCTTTTGTGGCGGGTGTGGGCAAGATGGAATACCGCAAATTCATTGCCTACTGCGTAGCAGGTGGTATCTTTTGGGTAACGCTTTTGACCCTTGCGGGCTACTTTTTTGGCCAAATCCCGATCGTTAAAAACAACTTTGAGGTGGTGGTCATCGGCATCATCGGCATTTCGGTATTGCCCATCGTTATAGAATTTGCACGGTCAAAATGGGGCAAGAAGGCCTAGTCCATATACGCCCAGCTCCCTGCAACGAACATTCACAAATCTGCATCCGCTTATTTAAAAATGCTTTTTGAAAAAATGAATCGGTTTAATATCGGCCTCTGCCTCAGTCTGCTCCTTGCGCTGTTGTCCACAGGCCTCTCAGCACAGGGCAAATTCTCCATGTCCGATGCGTTTTTAAAACGTGGGGCTTTGTCGCCCGCCAATTTGCGACAACTGCAATGGATCCCAGGTACTGCCCAGTTTACGCACCTCGTTGGGAATCAACTCGTGCGCACAAACGCCCCGAATCTTGCGGTGGACACACTCAATTTGCTGCCCAAAATCAATGAGGGCTTGGTTTCGCTCGGCGCCAAACCCTTGGACGGTATGCCTGCGGTGACCTGGATAGGAGCGGACAACATGTGGTTTCACACGGATAAGGAAATCTACACCTATTCGATGACCGAAGGTCTGAACCGCAAAAACTGGCATCCGACTGAGGCAGAAAATGTTGATATTCACGACAAAACATTCGCTGCGGCCTACACCATGGGCAACGACCTTTGGGTCAATCTGGGCGGCAAGGAATTGGGCGTTGGCAAAAGTGAGGCCGATGGCATTGTGTATGGTAAAAGCGTACACCGCGATGAATTTGGTATTTTTAAAGGCACCTTTTGGAGTGCCTCGGGGCGCTACCTTGCATTTTACCGGATGGATGAAAGCATGGTGACCAAGTACCCAATTTATGTGCTGGACTCCATGCCGGCCCAAGCACGCGAAATCCGCTACCCGTACGCCGGTGCCAAGAGCCACCACGTAACGGTGGGCGTTTTTGACACGCAGACAGGAAAGTCCATCTATCTGAAAACCGGTGAGCCAGCAGAACAGTTTTTGACCAACGTATCCTGGACGCCCGACGATAAATATGTGCTGATTGCCGTAGTGAACCGCGAGCAAAACCACATGTGGTTCAATCAGTACGACGCCACTACCGGCGCATTTGTCAAGACCATTTTTGAAGAGACTTCCGACACCTGGGTGGAGCCTGAAAAACCGGCTGTTTTTGTGCCCGGCTCGAACGACCAGTTCCTCTGGCAAAGCGAACGCGATGGATATAACCACTTGTATCTCTGTAGTTTAAATGGGAAAACCGCTCGGCAAATTAGTAAGGGTGCGATGCCAGTCACGAACTTTTATGGTTTTGATACCAAAGGGGAAAACTGTTTCTATCAAGTGGCTGATGAATCAGGTATGAATCGCTATGTGTTTGCCGCCAACTTGAAAACAGGGGTGTTTACCCGCCTGAATTCAGAAGAAGGCACACACAACGCTTTGATAAACACCACCGGAGAATGGGCTTTGGATGCGTTTGTAAATGCGGTCACCCCCCGGTTGGTTTACCTGTCCCGTTGGTCTGATCCGGCCAAGCGCGAAATCATTTTTGGGGCAAAAAACCCCTTGGAAGGGTACTCGCTTGGCCTTACCCGTACCTCTACTATTTCCTCAAAAGGTGGAATGCAGCTGAACACCCGCATGATTTTGCCGCCTGACTTTGATTCCAAAAGACAGTATCCTGTGCTGGTGTACGTGTACGGAGGCCCTCACGCTCAAATGGTTACGAATACCTGGCTGGCGGGGGCGGATCTTTGGATGCACCACATGGCACAGGAAGGCTTCATCATTTTCACGGTAGATGGGCGCGGTTCTGCCAATCGTGGGCAGGCATTTGAAAGTGCCATTCACCGCCGGGTAGGTGATGTGGAGATTGAAGACCAATTGGCAGGGGTTGAATATTTAAAGGCCCAAACATTTGTGGACCCTGCACGGATTGGGGTGTTTGGTTGGAGTTACGGTGGGTTTATGACTACCTCGCTGATGACCCGCCCCGAATCCAAAGACGTGTTCAAATGTGGCATTGCAGGTGGTCCGGTGATTGACTGGAAAATGTACGAAATCATGTACACCGAGCGCTACATGGACACGCCCCAGGAAAACCCCGAAGGTTATGCCAAAAACAGCTTATTCCAATACATCGATAATCTTAAAGGCCGGTTGTTGATGATTCACGGCACTTCCGACGATGTGGTGCTTTGGCAACATTCCCTGCGTTATATCCGCGAGTGCGTTCGCAAGGGCAAGCAGATTGATTATTTTGCCTATCCGGAACACCTGCACAACGTGATGGGTAAGGATCGGGTGCATCTTTTTGAAAAGGTGGAGCAGTTTTTCAAGGAAAATCTTAGGGATGCGACGGGGACCAGACCGTAGGAAAATAGAGTTTGTGTTTCCTTAATAGGCATCCACAAAAACGAAGGGCCGCCCAAATTTTCGGGCAGCCCTTTGTTTTTCCAGTGACAATAATGTGGAGCGGTCAAAAAGCGCAATTACCATCAAGGTTTCCCTGGAAGGTAGTTTGTACACCTCCAGCAACCTTGGTAACTGATTGCCCGGAAGAGCAAACAGTAAGTGTTCCGGAGCCCCCGCCTACAATTCCTATATAACCAGGGGATGCACAAACCACAGTATCCTGAGATGTAACTGAGGTCATAGGGAACGTTTTTGTGCTTCCCGTGGCAGCATCAATATAAACAAATGTTACGGCACCGCTAACACGTTGAAAGCGCAAACAACAATCGTAACATTCTTCGTAGCAATCATCACAGGTGTCAAAAGGATTGCGGTCAGACGCTGCAGGGTTTGGGTTGGTCACATCAACGGGGGAAAATGTTTGGCTTGCATTGTCTTGGCAGGAATAAACGCCGAACGAAGTAACGAGGACGGCTAACAAAAGGAAGATGGCCTTTTTCATGTTAAAAAATCGGTTAAAAGTGAAAGATGGGTGAGGCGGGGATTCCACAACTGAGGAAATCTCCATGGTGGTTGATACATGAGCGTGGCAGTGTTCCGGACCAGCTGTCGGCGCGCATGACTCAAATCACGGCACAAACCTCCGCCCGTAGCGTCTCAATCATTGAGACTGCCCAGAATTTTTTAGGGTATTCGAAATTTAATTTCTGAATGGGCTTGTATTCCAATGGCCAAATCTGGAACCGAATAAAAATGGGCCGCCCGAGTTTATCGGACGGCCCAATATTTTGATTTACGGTCCAGCTAAATATTAAGGGGTGATATCACAATCCCAAGTCAAGGTTTTTTGAATATTGGGAAGACCATTGTAGTTTTTTTCCAAAACTTCTCCAGTCGAGCATACTGTGATTCTGCCTTGACCGCTCCCAGAACTCCCAAAAATTGCCAACCAGCCACCAGCAGCACAGACGTAAATTGGTCCAGGGTTGGCCGCACTGAGTACGCGATGGGTTGATGAACCGGTTGCTGGATTGACAAATCCAAAGTTGACCGTACTACCACCAGTCCACTCCAATTTCAAACAGCAGTCATAACAATTCTCGGCACAATCCTCGCAACTGCCGTAATCTGCCCGGTCGGTTACGGAAATGTTGGAGTCTGTGGCCTGAGCGACCTGTTGTACCTGGTCTTTCTGGCAAGAATAAATGCCGAATGAAGTGAAGCCAATAACTAAAAGAAGAAAGAGTCCTTTTTTCATGTTGAAAGGTTGCTAAAGTGTGAAAGTAAGTGATTTTGGGGCTTTTTTGCACCATGATGCACCCCATTTGCGTGATTGGCATATGCGATTGGCGGTGTTCCGGACCAACCGTTAGCGCATCTACCTCAAACCACGGCACAAACCTCCACCCGCAGCGTCTCAATCATCGAGACTGGCCAAGATTTTTTTCAATTCACTAAAATTAGGCGGGTTTTTGTAGAAATAAGACTGCCTTTCCTTGTCGTAATCAATTTCTGCATCTAAGGAACGGAGCCCGTCGAGATGGCGGAAAAGCGTGGCGCGTGAAAATCCCATGCGATCGGCAAATGCTTGTGGGTCGCCAGTGGCTTTGCGTTTGATAAGATCGTGCAAGCGAAGTACATGCTTGATCTGTTGGAGAGTGAAGTCCATGTGTTTGAAGTGGGTTGGCAGACTCGATAGCCGGTGGCTACGAACATCCCAAGCAGCGTCGGGAAGGCGCAATTTGGGTTGCCTAGTGTTCTGGATTGAAGTAAAAAGCAGCGTGTGGAGAGAGACTAACTCGCCGGGTCAGGAAGATAAGGTCGAGGAAAACTGGGCCGGGATAGGTTTGTTGGGGGGGGCGAAGTGGAAGACGGCAATTGTAATCATCGGTCGGATAGATAAATGTAAAATGAAAGGTGTGTGTTGGATAGGTAAAGTTAGTGGAAAACTTCCCGTCAGCTGGACAAGTTGTAGCCGCTAAATTCTGACAATTTGGGTGTTCAAGGGATTATTTTGTTTTGGGGGCAGGTGAAGCCAATAAGGCAAAACATTATATTGGCAAATCAAAAAAAAACGAATCAGCAGGGTTGTGCAACCCCGTTCAACCCTAATAACGTAAATGTTGTGGCAAAGTTGGGGCACTTCTACCTAAAAAAAATGGACACTTTTGGGAGATAATTCTAAGTCTCAAGTGCCCATTGAGGTAGGCGTAGCCGAAAAAATCAACCATATACTAAGTTGCTTCACCACTAGTTTCGCTCCATCACAATCGTCCAGAACAAGGTCTGTGGCAAAGCCTTTTCTGGAGCCGGATCCCAGGTGATTTGTGATTTGTTTTCATAAATATCCACTACACAAACGGTGTGATATTCTTTTTGTAGCCGTGCCACGATTTCTTTAACCAAGGGGTCGTCCTTCAGGTGTTCGAATTGTGCCCCAGGTAGTACCACAAACCGGGGTTTTCGGCCCCAAAGTTCTTCGCGTATCTGTTGTTGGAATTGGGCCCGGCGCGCATGGGGTTGGATCACGCCTTGAAAGAAAAGATGGCTCAAGGCAGAAGGGCGCTCAGCATATAAAAACAATTCTGGTTCTGAACCGATGATGGCAATGGAATCGGTTGGCGCACAACGTTTTTTTAATTCAGCTCCTATGTCCGCCATTTCCTGAAATGGGTTGTTATCGTACGCCCGTCGCAGGATGCTGCGGTCGTTTTCCCAAAACCAATACCCCAGTTGCGCCAACACGGGCCACGCGACCACTACCGCAGTGGCGACCCAACCAGATTTGCCATGTTTGCCCACCAGGTTGCCAAGTCCGAAAATAGCACAAATGGCAAGCCACGGCAAGGCCAGTACAAAGTAGTGCGGATAAAAGGCGCCACCCAGCGAAACGCCCCAAAGCGATAGCGGGAGCAACCAGGCCAGTGCTTTTTGTTCAGGCGTTTGCTTTTGGCGGAGCAGGACTATTAGGCCATAAACCGCACTGAACCAGACCCACCACCACTGCGAAATCACTTTGGGAAAGTAAAAATTAAAAAAGAAGCCAGCGCCAGGAGCCTGGGTTTTGAAGGTTTCCCCAGTGGATATCTCTACCGTCCAGAACCAAAAGTCATCGAACCGACCTTGAGAAGCAAACCAAGCGGCACTCAACCCGACGGGTAATATCACCCCAAACGCGTACAACGCGCCCAATCCTATGGCCCGCAACATGGATTCGGACCGACCCGATCGGAAGAAAAACCACCAGCCCAGGTATACCGCTCCAAAGACCGCATAAAAAAGGGCTTGCTGCTTGATCCAAATGGCCAGTCCAGCTCCCAAACCCGCCAAAATAATCCAAACCGCTTGTGGACTGCGGCCTTGTACCGTGCCACACCACAAGGCCCATAATCCGGCAAATGCAGGCAGGGCACAGAGTTGGGTGGCGTGGGCCGCAAAACCCAATACCTGTCCACTGGACGCATACAAGGCAAAAAGCCCCGTGGCGGCTAAAGCTAAGTCACGTCCCATTATGGATCGAAGCCACCCAAAAAACACAAGCAAAGTGGCAACTTGCCATACCAGAGCCCCCAAGTGTATCCCGGTAGGCTGAGCGCCCAGCACATTGGTGAACAAGCCGTAAATCAGGTAAAGTCCCGGTAATTTGTTGTCGTACAAATCTGTATACAAGAGCCCATCTCCCCACATAGCCCGGCCGATGTAGGTGAAAACACCTTCGTCGCGCTCAAAAGGGATGTCCAACAAACGCAAGCGCGTAATCAGGGCAATGACCAAGGTGGCAATGCCAATCCATAAAAACGGTTTGGTCGAGAAATCGCGACTGTCATGGGCGGGCAATACAGTTGAGCCAGTAGGCTCCGCTATGCTTGAGGATGTACGCTTGTTTTTGGACATTGTCTGTTGGAAATTCGCGTTGCCAGGGTTGCTATTCGAAAGCCCAAAGATAGATGCAGGAGGTTTTCTTGGGCAAGAATCTTCCAAGGGCCATTAAAACAAAACAGGCCGCCCTGTTTAGAGGGCGACCTGTTTTTGATCGGTAGGATTTTCTGCCAACGGTTAGTCGGCCTTCAAATCGTCAGAAATTTTATCAAGTTTCCTGGCTGTGGCTGATTTGAAATCTTTCCAGCCATCCTTCATGTCCTCGCCAAGGCGCGCCATGTCAGACTTCAACTCGTCGCGTTGAGCGGCCAGCATCTTGCGACGCTCCTGCCATTTGATTTTCTCCTTGGCAGTGGCCTTTTCAATCTTGCGGTCCAGGGCTTCTATCTCGGCGTCTAGTTCCCGGCCTGATTGCTCCATTTTGGCCGATAGGTCGTCGCGTTCCGCTTTCAAGGCGTTGGCCGCAACTTGACCGGCATCTTTCAGGTTTTCTTTGGCATCTTTTAGGTTCTCTTTCGCATCTTGGGCTGCGTCTTTACTGCGCTCGGAGGAGTCTGCACAAGAAACAACTGCAAGGCTGAGGGTAAAAAATGCCAGAAGGCTGGCGAACAAAAATTGCTTTTTCATGGTGTTCGAATTTTATGATGTAAGGTTAATTGGTCCCGGCAACGGCGTTGGTTTGCCGAACAACAGTGGTCTGGGAAAAGGAATCCTTTTTTAGAATTCGTAACCAAGGGTAAGCCCAAGCCCACGTGTGCGGCGATAAGGCTTATCGTCATTTTGGTTGTTGGCGTCGGTGTCCAGCAAGTTGTTGATGCCGAGGTTGTAACGCGCATCCAAAAACATGTGACCAAATTTCACGCCACCACCAAACGACACGCCCCAATCGGTCCGACGTTGGCGATCGGCTTCATTGTCGTTGTCGAAATTGAAATCATCTTCACTCGTGGTGGTATTGCCAAGCAAAGTGACGGTGGTTTTGGATTTCCCGCCCAGCGCCAGTCCGATAAATGGACCACCCAAAAGGTAGAAACCGCCGCCGTCTTCCTTGTAAAACTTCAATTTTGCAAGCACGGGTACTTCTACATAGTTGTAGTAAAGCCGTGAAACCACTTTGTTGTTTTCATTGATGACATAAGTTGATTTGCCTCCTTTTTGGATGAAAAGAACTTCTGGTTGAATGGTAAATACCTGCGATAAACCAAGGTCGAACGATAGGCCAGCCTGAAACCCCGCCACTGAGTTGTTTTTCAAGGATTCATATTGTTCCAAAGTGGCAGATTCGGAAATACTGGCAAAGTTTACCCCTGCCTTGATCGCTACTTGCGCCTGAACCATAGGGGTCAAAAAAAACGTGGCCATTGTAAGGGCCAAACAAAAAGACTTGATACGCATAGAATGGTGCTAATTTGATGAAAATGTGAATTGGGGTATTGCCGATGGTTTAAAGACATCGATTATACCATGCAAAGGTGGGTGGAACAGGGTGGCTGAGCTGTTACACAATTGCAAGAAAATCTTGTAAAATTCACATATTGGGCTAATGTAGCAACTTTGCTATACCTTCCACAACCTCAAAAACAATACTTCCAAGGCCAGGAATAAGAGGGCAAAAACCACGCACCAGCGCCAAAGCACGATGCCGCGCTCCTGTTCGTCCACAACCTGACTGAAATTGGCTTCGGCATTGGTAGCAAGGACTTTCATGTTGTTGGGCAGCCCTTCTGCAAGGGCTTCGTCGGTCTTGAACGTGAGGTCGCTTTCTTTTCGATCGTAGTTGAACGCAAACTCGGCCAGTGTGCTATCTCCCTGTAAATGAAGCTGATACCACCCTGCATCGCGTACCTGCGTGCCGGGCGTGAGCAGGACTTTTGAACCAAAAATACGTTGCTCGGGGATGAATTCGGTAGCAGGTGCACGGTTGTCGGTTGTGGCTTCACGGTTTGCCGCACCGTCTGTCGTAGACCGTGCACCGTCAACCGTTTGTCTCAACTTGTAATTCGTTTCCCCACTGGCCGAAACCTTGTGTTTGGCCTCCAAAACCTCGTCTTTGCCGATGGTATAGGCAATTTGACGGCCTTTTGTGCCCGCAATCGCCATTTTGAACAACATGGGCACGAAGATTTCACCGTTCCGAACGAGGTCGCTGACTTGCTCATTCAACGGTGCGGCGCAGAAATACAGGGCGCCTTCTCCTTGGGAGAATTTTGCCAAAAATGCCGAACCATCGCGGTAGGTCAGGATTTGCTCGCCTCGGGCCGGGGCAAGTTTGAAATTGCCTTGGGTATTGGGCAGCCGGAGGTTGGCACTTTTGTTCAGGAAAACATCCCGAAAAACAAACTCCTCCGTGTTGATTTGACTGGCTTGGCGAGGGGTAGGCTCGTAAGCACCCAAATTCCCCGCTGCGAAGTTTTGTAAAAAGGCATCGTACGAACTCAGTTCGGCGCTTTGGCTTGGGAATGCCAGCACATTGCCACCGTTTTGGCAAAACGTTTTTAGTTCGTTGGCCAAACCGGAGGATACCGAGGGCAGTTCGTTCAAGACTATCAGCTGATAATCCGCAAACTTGGAATAATCGAGCGAACGCGCATCGGCATTGTCCAGACGGAAATATTTCGCGCCCAGGAAGGCGTTGTCGAGGAATTTATTTTGCCCGGAACCATTGACTGACAGCACATTAATACGCTCGGCGACGTAAAAAGTAAGGAAATAATCGTCGTCGAATTGAACCGGGTAGTCCGTTAAGGAAAGCTTTGCTTCGTGCCAACCGGAATGCAGGATGGTGAAACTCACGGTATCGAGTCGAGTGCCGCGAGCAGGGATACTGACCGCGCCAACAGGCTTGGTCTGACCATCATGCCGAAGGCTAAGCCGAATGTCGGTGGCTTCCTCGTCGCTTCGATTACTCAGTTTTACAAAGAGATTGGCTGGCTGGTTCAGGATTTGGACCGGGTTTTCAAACCAAGCACTGTCTACCGATACGTTGCGCTCCTGCACGGCACGCATGGGAACGAGCTTGACGTCGATGAGCGAATCCCGGAAATTTGTCACATCCGCCACATTGGCCTGAAAATCACTCACCACAAAGGCCGTTTTGTTTTCTTGCTTGCCCGTATTGAGGCATTGTTGTTGTCGGATAAGCACCTTGGAAAGATCGCGCGAGGCAGGACTGGTTCGGATCTCCTCAATGCGCGACAGGGCGTCTTCTTTGCTCACGAGGCGCTGGTCGCGGCCTTCAAAATCGTTGGTCAGGATTTGGAAGCGGTCGGTCACGCCATAGGCCGATACAATGTCGCGGGCGCGCTGCTTGGCCAGTTCGAGCAAGGGCGCATCTTGTGATAGCGCATTCATACTGAATGAGTTGTCCACAAAAACGGACACAGCGCGCTCACCTTTTTTGACCTCGGAAGACAGTGGGATAAAGGGCTGTGCAAAGGCCAATACCATGGCAGCGATGGCCAGGCACCGCATGAGCAGTACCAGCAGGTTGCGCAATTTTTGGCGGTTGCTGGTTTGCTCTTTTACTTCCTTGAGGAATCGGACATTGGTGAAATACACCCGTTTGAACCGCCTGAAATAAAACAGGTGGATAATGATGGGGATGGATATGACCGCAATGGCGGAAAGGAATGCTGGGAATAGAAACTGCACAGGTTACGATTTACGAAGTTCGATTTACGAGGTCCGATTTACGAGGCTGCAAAATTGCAAAGGATTTGGCGAACGGACTTTGTTTTACCTTTGCAACGTTCAATTTTAGATAAGGATGCAAAAAGAGCCACCAAAACTTTCAAAAGTGCTTTTTTTTGGACCGAAGCCCTAAAAATTTTCAAATAAATTCATGCAAGCATATCACGACCTCCTTCGCCACATTCTGGCCAACGGCACAAAAAAATCCGACCGCACGGGAACGGGCACCATTTCGGTGTTTGGCTATCAGATGCGGTTTGACTTGGCTGAAGGATTTCCACTCCTGACCACCAAAAAAGTCCATACCAAAAGCATTATCCACGAACTGCTATGGTTTTTGCAGGGGGATACCAACACAGCCTACCTCAAAGAACACGGCGTTAGCATTTGGGACGAATGGGCCGACCCTGCGGGTAATCTTGGACCAGTGTATGGCAAACAATGGCGCTCTTGGGCTGCTCCAGATGGCCGCACAATCGACCAAATCACCGAAGTGGTCAAGACCTTAAAAGCCAATCCAGATAGCCGTAGGATCATCGTTTCCGCCTGGAACCCGGCTGATTTGCCACAAATGGCACTCGCGCCCTGCCACTGCCTCTTTCAATTCTATGTGGCCGATGGCAAACTGAGTTGCCAACTATACCAGCGCAGTGCTGACGTTTTTCTTGGGGTTCCGTTTAACATCGCGTCTTATGCTTTGTTGACCATGATGTTAGCCCAAGTTTGCGACCTTGAACCCGGAGATTTTGTCTGGACCGGTGGCGATACCCACTTGTATGTCAACCACTTGGAACAAGTGCACCTTCAACTGTCCCGCAGTTTCAGGCCTCTGCCAACCATGAAAATCAACCCAGCGGTACGCGATATCTTCAGCTTCAAATACGAAGATTTTGAACTGATTGGCTATGACCCTTGGCCGGGAATCAAGGCGCCTGTGGCGGTTTGATGTGTTAATCGTCGTTGGGTCATTTGTCGTCATTGAACGTCATTGGGTCATTAGGGGCATTTGCTCAATGACCCAATGACCCAATGACCCAATGACCTAAATAACCACCAACCTCCCCGAAGCACGCACTCCATCCGCTTCAGCTTGTAGGATGTAAATGCCTGGTTTCCAGTTTTTTACTTCGATGTTTATAGGGCCGTTCAAGGTTTCTCCTTCTGCGGTCAGTTGGCCGAGGGCGTTGAATACCTGCCAGCGAATGCTCGAGCTCACGGGCCAATCCACACGTGCCCAAGCGCGCGCCGGATTGGGGCTGATTCGCATTTCAGGAGCATCTATTGTCTTGGTATTCAAAGGGATAGAACAATCCACCAATTCGGTTCGGTACAGTGCCAAGCCACCCCGTTGATTGCCCACCACCATGTCCAAAATGCCATCACTGTCTAAGTCTGCAAAAGCCGGATGCGAACGGTTGCCTTCATCTATATTCCCCCAAGTGGTGTCGATGGGTGGAAATGTATTCTCGTTGGCACCTTGCAAAAAATAGGCTTCCAACTGGCCCCGTTGTGCGCCCGTGACGATGATGGGCCCATCAAAGGTTTGGATAATGGCTGGAGTGCTCATGCCCACCACATCCGGGTAAATTCGGGTGTTGATTTGCCCAATCTTTTGTAAAGTTGGCGAAGCTTGGTAAGCAGGTTCTGTGGAAGAACCTACGTTTTTATAAAAATTGATATTGCCGGTTCGCTCCCCAACCACAAGGTCTTGAAGCCCATCGCCATCCAAGTCATACACTACAGGTGCTGAAACAGAGCCAATTACGTCCAAATCCAGCCACATGGGATTGAAGTCATAGCTGAGCGTCATGGGTTGTCCCGGTCCTGCTGTATTTCGGTAACAATAGATACCGCCTATGTTGTTTCCGACCAACAGGTCAAGGTCGCCATCGCTGTCAATATCCCCAAAAGTGGGCGAAAAATCGTAATCATCCGGTGCAAACTGTGAAAGCCCCGCCCAATCACTATCGCTCAGTTCAAAGGCTGGGGCAGTTGGCGTGCCCACATTGAGATAAAGAGAAAGATGTGCGTTGGTAAAAACCGTCTGATTGCCTATCCTGGTATAGAACCCATAATTGCCTACCACCAAGTCAATCAAACCATCGGCATTGACATCTGCGAGGGCCGGATGGGCGGCGGTACCTATATCTATCATATCCCCCACGAACAGGTTTTTTGATTGTAATTCAAATTGATGCTGCCCAGGGATAGGAGCGGTGTTTTTATAATACCAGATGCCTTTCCTATCTTCTCCGCTGGTAGGATTGTTGAGTGCGGCGATGAGGTCTTTTTTGCCGTCATCATCGAAATCCAAGTAATAAGTACCTGGAAATGAATAGATATCAATGGGTACATTGATGGAGGGGAACGCGGTATCTTGCATGTTCATCCAGGCGTTTTGCGCGGTGGCCCCATTGGTCATAAGGTCAATACAAGGGAAGGAAACATTGCCCAACAGGAGATCCCTGTCCCCATCGTTGTCATGGTCGAAGGTGGTTATGGTGGCCCCTGGGTGACGTTGTTCTTCTCGTTCTTCAACGGGCACTGGCCCCAATTGGGCGCAGTTTAAATAACAAGTGTCAGGGTGGCAGCTCAACTGTGCATGGCAGCGTTCCATCCCATTTTCGTAGAATCGCCCCCAACAGTTGTCATACAGCTCGTACATTGGATTGGCCAAACCCATCCCATTTTCCACCGAGGTATTGCGAAGCATGGTAAGGCTCGTAGACGTGCCTGCGGAGAAGGCCACGATGTCAAGGTCGCCATCCCCGTCAATGTCGTCTATACTGGGCACATCTCCCCGGTTGATAGGGAAATTGTTCCAGAAGGCCGGATTGTCGTCGGGATAAAAGATATAAAGTGCATTGCAGGAGCCACAGCCGGTTGGATAGTTAAAATAATGGGGCTTGAATTTCAAACCATTGCCATCGTAGTAACCTTTGAAAACCTGAATTTCCTGACTTGAAAGAGAAAGTGCTGCACAAAAAATATCCATGGCACCATCCTGGTCAAAGTCGCGCAACAGCACCCAATCCGTCAGGCTGTCTGGGAAATTACAGGCATACTCCGGACGAAACACATAATTGGGGCTTCCATCCGTACCCTCGTTGATGTACGTCAGCACCACATTGCCCACACGGTCAAACAAGACCAGATCCTGCAAAAGGTCATGGTCCAAATCGGCTTGGGAGAACTGCGGCGCATTCAAGCCTCCCGCAAAGGGATGCTTCAGGTCCATACCGTTGACTTTTACCGGCGCGCTTATCCGTTCAAACATCTGAAGTGTTTGAGCGGATATGTCCAAACCGCAAAAAAGCAGCGTGAGCGCAAAAAAAATCGTCCTTTTTGTCATAAAAGCCTTTTTGAAATTTTATTAATGTGGTCAATGGGTTGAATGTGGTCAATTTGATGGATGTGGCCAATTCAACAAATCGACCACATTCAACCCATTCGTCAAATTTACCACATTCAACACATTGACCACATTAATCAAATTGACCACATTATCGAACAACGGTCATTTTCATTGGCTGGCTTTGACCTTCCGAGGTTTGCAACAAGTAGGTATAAAGCCCTGCCGGCCATTGCTTGGTTTCCAGACGAACTTCATTTTGGTTGGATATGTTCACACTGCGTTCGGCAATTTTTACGCCCAAGTTGTTGAACACTACAAGCGTCGCCATTCCACTGAGTTTTTTGGTGTTTTCCCAACGTACAAGGGTGTATTGATTGGCTGGATTTGGTTCGTTTTGACGGATTTGGAAATCTTGCATCGGTATGCTGACGGTGTTCAACAGGGTTGGGTCGACGAATTCCACCCGAAGGTCGTCAAAGTAGAACCCGTCTCGCTCATCGGCATTGTCAGAACCAAAAATGAACCTCAAATCAATGGTTTGGCCTATGAAATCCGATAAATCCATACATTCTTCCACCCATTCGCCCTGAAAACCATCAAAAATCGGTTCGTCCTCTGGTTGGGCCCCATTGCCCGTGCCTTGGCGGGTAAAGCGGCCACAAAGCGCCTGGTTGGTACTCCCGATAGCGCGCAGCTGCACATAATCATACCCGGTTTCCAGGTCCCATTTTGCCCAAAAGCGAACCTGTGGGCTTTTGGCACCGGCTGGAATGGTTACCCCCGGATTGGAGAATTGAATGTCGGAATAGGTATTGGGGGGGTAGTTGCTGTTGGGCGAGTCCGTAACGCTGGAAGGCGCGCTGACAAAAGTACTTTGGGTAATGCCCCAGTCGCCAGTCCATTCATCCACACTGGTACCATCTTCCTCAAAAGAGACGATTTTTTTGCCGCCAAAAAACTTGTGAAGGGTATCGTATTTGGTGTACGCACCATTGGAGTAAGCCAAAATAAGGGTGAATTCATCCCCGAGTTGCATCGAGGACTGCAAATTGACCTCAAATTGGATGGATTCTGTCTCAAATTGCGCCAAATCCAAGGTATGCTCCGTGGGC
The DNA here is from genome assembly GCA_022842255.1 of Saprospiraceae bacterium. Lineage (GTDB taxonomy): Bacteria > Bacteroidota > Bacteroidia > Chitinophagales > Saprospiraceae > M3007. The sequence goes on from JALHPW010000018.1 coordinate 15,933, forward strand.
GTTACATTGATGACATTCGCAGAAAGAGGTAGTAGGCTGATTGTTATTGGGCCATCCTGGAAGCCGTAGCGGATAAAGTCTGCCTGGATATTTGGGCTCAGGGTAGAATAATAATCAGGGCTCACATCCGTGACCTCGCCAAAACGCAGGGCGCATAAAGCGGTGCTGAGGTTTTGCCAAACATTTTCCCGGTTGAGGTCGTCAATTTCGCTGGGTTGAGGCCAAAAGCCGGTGGTACCGACTTCCGGTGTGAAAGCATGTGCTCCCCCAACGGCATAAATCCAATCGTCTGAGTTGCCGTTCACATTGTAGCCCACGGTTTCAATAGCGGTGCCCGTTTTATAATTGTTTTCGCGGGTGAACAGTTTCCCGAAAATGGCCAGGGAGGGGTCGGCCAATTGATTGTTGTAGGCCCAAGGATAAATGAGCAAGTTGCTGAAGGTGTGGTAGTTCTGCGAAAAAACAAAATCATGCGCCAACACAAAATCGCGCATCGTCCGGGATTCCGGTTCTGAAAACGGGGCCGGACCGCGGTAGGTGTCGCTCTGTGGGTTGGGGGAGGAGCCGCTGTTGTCGTTGCCCCAAAAGTAGCTGTAGTTGCGGTTAAGGTCTACGCCAAAACTTCCATTACCATTGTCGCGGCGGTTTTTTCGCCAAAATCCGCCCCCTTGTGGTTCATTGGTTTCGTTGAACACATATCCGTCAGGGTTCACACAAGGGATGAAATAGAGTTCTGCATTGTTGACGATGTACTGTATTTCCGGGTCGGTAGCATAGTTTTCCAGCAGGTACCACATGAAAAACAGCATCTGGCTCGCCCCGTTTGGTTCGCGGGCGTGGTGGAGTGCATTGTACAGCACTTCTGCTTCCGGTTCTTCGCTGTCGGGGTTGTCAGAAATCTTGACATACTGGATTTTACGCCCTTCCCAGGTGACGATGGTATCGCTCGCATCAGCGCGTGCGGAGATGAGGTTGGGGAATTTTGCCCGCATATCGTCCAGCACTGCCATCATTTCTTCCAAAGTATGGTAGCCGCCCATGGTCCCGTACGTATAGTTGGCAGGGGTAGGGTACGGGGTCACACCGGTGCCTTGACAGTTCTCGTTTCTGTTTTGCGCCGAAGGGTTTTGCAAACGTTCGAGGTAATCTTTTTTGAGGTCGTCAATCCTGATTGTTGTCTGAAAACCAGCATTTTGCGCCAATAAAAGCTCCGACGCAGAAAGGTCCGTGACCAGTGAACGGCCCGGCGTATGGAGTCCGTGATCGGTTTCAATGCCAAGTCGTGCCAACTCGGTCACGTCTTTGTTTTGGAGATTGATTTCTACCCGGGAGTATTTTTCCGGGGTTTGGGCGAAGGCTGCTGCGGTATACAGTAAGAGCGCGAGTAAGGCGTAGTATTTCATGTTTAGAAAGAAATTTTGCGCAAAATTAAACTGCTAGCAATGGGGAGCGTTTTTTTTGCGCGTTTTGGCAAGCATGGGCCAAAATGATGAGCGACCAACATTCCTCTACTGCAAAATAATCGGGGCATTGTGCGGTAGAAACCTGTAGTTTTGCACGCAGCCTTTATACGCTGATTAAAGTGATTTTGATGATTTGATTGACGCAAAAAATTGATTTTCAATTGATAACATGCGAACAGTGTTCAAAACCACTCTGTGTTGGCTATAGCGCAAAAACCCGATTTTTAATTTTTTTGAGCATATGAAATTTGTTTCTGAAGAAGTAATTGACGCGATCATTGATGCCTTGGAGGAGCATTCCGACGAGCAATACGAACAACAAATGGAAGCCTTTGCCGAGGCCCAGCCCGTTATTTTTGCCTGGCTGTTCAGTGAAGAATTTGAATTGCTCAATGAAGATGAAAAAGGGTATCTCCAATACCTGGCGCTCATTGCCTGGAAATCAATCGAAAAGGTAAACGGCCCCTTGGGCGCCGTTTCCGAAGAAGAGATTGGGGAAGCCGAAGAGAAAAACTACGAGGTGCTGGATGCATCCACCGCGAAAAAATTCCGAGACCGACTCGATCCGTTTTTTGATGGAAGCCCGCAGGAAGACCTGCTGGCATTTGCCGAAGAAGCCGTGCTTGAAAGTGAGGACGACCCCGATTCACTCGTCAGCAAAGAAGGCCGTGAACCCATTTTTATTGCCCTGAAAACGATTGTGGATGTGCTGACCAAGGAAGGATAAAGCCCCCCCTGCCTGATTTTTCACCACTAAAACAATATCAAATGTTTACTCCACAAAAAAGCACCCTCTTGTGCCTCGCACTGTTGATCCCACTCTTTTTGTCGGCCCAACGAGACGATGGATTCAGCTCTTTCGCCAACATGCCCCGGAAGGTGAAAGTAAATCGATGGGTTTCGCCGGTTGTTGGCGATTTTGTCAGTATCCCCGAAAGCCATGCCACCGACGAGCAATTGAGAAGTTGGGGCTACAAGGACAAAATCTTCCAATATGAAACAATGTTGGACAATCCAGAAGACGAAAGTAGTGTGGCCGTTTATCGTTGGACGATGCCCAATTGCCGGGAATTCATCCTGCTTGCTGAGCATGAACACACCGATGCACAATTGGAAAGTTGGGGCTACACCGACAAAAAACTCATGTTTTATGCCTGGAAGACCAAACTAAACAGCTCCTATGTGCCAGTAAGTAGATGGGTAAACGCCCTCCCGCAAGGAAATACGTGCAGGGATTATACCCTCAGTGTAACGGCAACCGAGCTCAGCGACGCACAACTGACCAGCTGGGG
>JALHPW010000019.1 GCA_022842255.1 Saprospiraceae bacterium
GCAAACCTTGAAAGGTGGCAAAGAAGTAGTAGGCCGCCGCCGCACTTATACCGTTCGTTGGACGATGGTAGATACACGCGTTCAGGCCGATTCATTGGGTGGATTGACTGGTGGCAACTGAACTGCCCCCACTTCCCCTTCTCGCTTATACTTCTCGCGCACCACTGCCGCAAATGCTTGACCTCTTGCCTTGCCTTCCAGCCAAGCCAAGAGGTCAAATGTTTGTAGCAAAGCCCTTGTTTCAGGCTCTTCTGCTTTGGGCAGCAAATCGTTTTTCACTTTTGCAAATACTTCGCGCTGATTCCGTGCATCGGGCAATTTTATAGCTTCCGAAATGCCGTGCATAAACCGCTGTTCCAATTCGTGGAGCCGGTCTTTCCGTTTCAAAAAACGGGCAAACGTTCGCAACTGCGAATCTATGAGCAAAAAGTTCCCCAGTTCAAAATGCAGGATGAGTGAGAGTATCCGAGCGAGGCTTTGCAGGTCCTCACGCCCAACCGTTCGGCGTTGGGCAAGCCAATGGTTCAGGTGGTCTAGCGCCATGTTGAAATCCCCACAACCAATACCAATCGGCACAAATTGGAGGTAGAAACTACCCGTTTCATACTCGTGGGGCGCAAAAAACTCTGCCTCGCTCAAGCACCGCTCCATTTCGCGCCGGCCTTCCTCAAATTCTCCCGTATAGGTGCAAAAAGCAAAGAAGGTACTGAAGTATTGTCGGTGAATTTTTCGCCTATCATCTTCCGTAATGGGCTGAAGATCACGGAGTTTTTCCAGGCAAACACGCACTTCAGGATACTTGTGCAACAACCCGCAGGCCACCGTTTGGTTGCTCAACGCTGCAATGTAATCCGACAAGTTTTCCCGTAAAAAATGCGGCTGGGACTCTTGGAGTGCAATAAGCGTCTTGCCTGTTTCATAAAACTTTTCTTGCTCCAGAGTGGTGTGGTAGTAAATGCTCAGCGTTCGGTAATACAGTACACGGGCGGTGTGCGACAAGGCGGCATCCGGGCTTGAAAACACTTCCTGATCAATTAGTTTCCGCAGCCGCGCAACCCGGTCTGAGCCACGTTGGAGCGGGTCTTTTTTGAGGGTGGCATAGGCCTGAAAAAAAGCGCGCCGATACTGGGACGCGTTGCGCATTTGTTCCATGGCCCGGGCCTCTTCATCCTGCAAACGATCGAGATTTTTGTGCAAAAAATCAATGTCCATCCGGGTATAGGCTAGCTGTTTTTCCCAACGGACAATTTCGATGAGGTGGGAAAAACTCTCGTAGTGCCTGGCAAGTTTGCTTGCCTTGACCAGCAAGTCTCGGCAATCCGCATAGTGCCCACGCTTGAACAGGGCGGAAACACTTTGCAAAAGTTGGTTCAAGCGGTTTTGGACGGAGTGTTGCTCATCATATTGTTGGAGGCACTTTAATACCAGATCATACAGGTAGGCCTTCAGCTCTGCATATTTTTTGCTCCCTATATCCTGGCCTTTGTAGATTTTTTTTCTCCATTTTTCTTCACTGAAACCTTCCGTTGAGGCCAATGCCTCAAACAACTGGGCGTATTTGGTGTCCGTGCCCTGCGTCCCCTTCATAAAGATGCGGAAGTAGCGCTTTTCAGCGGGCGAAAGCGAACGCACCAGGCGGTGTAGTTTGTCGGAAGGAGTTTTTGACATCTTGGATACTGGATTTAGAGGCAAAATTGTCAGGTATTTATCATTTTACCAAATGTAAAAATACGCTCAGAAACCTGACTTTTAAAAAAATCTGGGTTGTTGGGCTGAAGAAGGGCGCAGACTTTTGTCCTATCAAATCGCCAAACAAACCACTACAACCCCAGGAAATGTAAAACTGATAATATTATGATGAACGCCATCGCAATACGCCGCCTCCCCGAATCGCCTGAGCCAAATGCCGCACTGGCCCGCGCCATGCCGATTAAACCCGTTCAAAATCTGGACACGGTGCATAAAACCGCTCCCGAAGTGGAAAAAATCGCATTGCCAACCATGGAAGGACTGTGTTTTGAAAAGGTAAAACACATTACCTACCTGGAAGCCAGCGGCAATTATACCGCCCTGCATTTTAAGGACAAGCGACAGGTATTGGTGTGCAAAACCCTCCGGGAAGTCGAGCAAATGTTGCCCGAAAGAGCTTTTGCGCGTATTCATCGTTCGCATACAATACACCTAAAACACCTTAAAAAATATGTACGTGGCAAAGGCGGTCACGTCCTGCTCCAAAATGGTGTGACCCTCACGGTATCCACCGGACAAAAAGATGCATTCTTGGAGCAGGTCAAGCGCTATTTTGGTTGATTTTTCCTCACCCTGTATACCCCACCCACCTCCCGGCAAATAAACACAACTGCAACCTTCCTTTCCCGCCTCGTGCGGGAAAAGGAAGGGACGGGAGGCGAAAAGTAACAAGCTATGAATACAAGTATAAAGTTGGAAGCTTAGCGTTGGGTGTGCTGCATCCAAGTTGATTGCAGTACACCTAACAAATAGCTTTCAACAACTTATAAAAAAAGACACAGTAAGGGTTTGGTTTGGCACCGGGCGCAGCAACTTGCGTCCGGTGATTTTTTTTGTGGTGGTGGCCTGAATTTTTCAGACCTTTCGCACCTGGAATATTCATAGGTGCCGAACAGGCCTTATCTGGATTTCCAAATCAAAAAAGCACCCGAATCCCCCAGCGTTAATGAGCAACGCCGCCACCAACCTTCCACGCCGTTACCCTGGCCTACGCCCATTCGAGCGTAGTCAAAGTGCTGTGTTCCACGGAAGGCAGGATGATATCACCAAACTCAGCAATCTGGTGCTCCGCGAACGCTTGGTGGTGTTGTTCGCCAAATCAGGCATGGGCAAAACCTCCCTATTGCAGGCCGGTTGTGCGCCAGAGCTTGAGCGTCAGGACTTTGTACCTGTTTTTTTGCGAACCGAACGGAGCGACCGCCCCCTGCTCGCAGGCATCGGGGAAATGTTGGAGAAAAACCCACACGTAGGAGGCAAAGATGCCACCGGGCTCCGGCCAGGCGCTTCCCAAACGCTTTGGGAGAAGATGAAACGCCTGGAGTTCGACCTCAATGGACTCCCGGCAACCCCCGTCCTGGTATTAGACCAGTTTGAAGAGGCCTTCACCCTTTCGCACACCGAAGAAAGCCGCAACCAATTTTTCAGCGAACTGGCCGACCTGGCCAACGAAACCATGCCAGAAGAATTGAGGGCCACGCTTCTGGAGCAGTTCGAGTACGGCAACCTGGATGTGGAGACCATGCAATGGTGGGAACAACAACCCAATGTGCGCATCGTATTGAGTATCCGCTCCGATTTTTTGCACATGATCGACCGGGTGAGCAAGGGCATACCGGGTATCCTGCGCAACCGATACGAACTCCTGCCACTTGACCGGGAAAAGGCACGCACTGCCATTGAGCTGCCGGCCATGGAAGAAGGGCTGTACGCCAGCCATAATTTTCACTACGCACCAGCCGCATTGGATGAAATGCTGGATTTCCTCTCCGGACGCAATGCAGGCAGTGATGGGAAAGTAAACAATAAAGCGGAAGAAATTGAGGCCGTAAACCTTCAAATTATCTGTCAGGACGTCGAGGAGCGGATCATAGATTACCAAAAAAATGCTGGCTTTGTGGTAGACAGCCAGTTTTATGAAGGCCAGGAAGGCTTGCGCAACTCCATCCGGAATTTTTATCAGAACCAGCTAACGCAGTTCCCTAAGGCGTATGTGGACCGCATTTTGCAAAAAACGCAACAAGGAGCGCCCATCTCTACCCTCGATAAAGGGCTGACTGCCAAGCCCGTGACTGAACTGCACGATACAGCCCGAAGACTGATCGAGGAGAGTCTGATCACACCCGGCAACCGCCGCAACAGCGTGGTGGATGATACGCTTATCAGTGACTATCAAGTGTCGCCAGATTTTCTGGACACGCTGGTAGACAAAAGTCGCCTTTTGCGGAAGGAACCTCGATTGGATGATTTTTACTACGAAATCAGCCACGACACACTGCTACCTGCTGTTATTGAATCGCGGAATGCCCGCCGCGACAAAGAGCAGGCTGACCGCCAGAAAGCAGAATACCAGGCCCAGTTGGCCGCCGAAGCCAAACGTCGGGAAGCCGTGGAGGCCGAACTTACCGCCACACGCCGGCAACGAAAACTGGCGCGCATGGTGGCCGCCACTTCATTCCTTTCTTTGTTGGTTTGCTTGGCCGCCGCAGTGTGGTTCATCAACGAATACGTGGAAAACGCCCGAAACCAATTGGAACAAGCGGAGTTTTACGTCCATAATGAACTCTACAATGCCGCCGATCACGCCTATCAGGAATTGATTGACCGGCCATACCGCTGTTGGATATTGGAAAACACCAAGCCCCACCAAGACGTATGCGCCGAATATGAAATCGTGAAACGTTTCCACAAGATGTATCGAACGGTGGAAGACAACTTCAAGCTGGCCGATTCACTGATGCTGGTCAACAATTACTCCCCGGCATTACAACGTTACCGTTTGGCAGAAGATTCTTTGAAAGCCTACCGCGCACTGAACGCCCAACTTTCGCACGACACCCTGAACAACGATTGGCGGGTGCGTCGTGAACTGATTAATGAGAAAAACGATTTGATTGGGAAACGGATTTACAATGCCAATCAGGCACTAGCACGCGAGTTCAAAATCAGTCAGCGCGAATACGAATCGTTCGTGGAAGCCAAAGTATGGGGCCAGGCCCTGCGCAACCTCCGGCGCATGAAACAGCTCCTGCCCAGCCACCCTTCCGACGAAACCGACCTCAAAAATGCCCTTATTATTGACGAAATGCCCAGCGATTACGTCCGCAAGGAACTTATTAAATGTGAGGCTAAATTGCGAGGGCTGTGAATTGGATCTCTGGTTGACTGGTGATTGGTTGACTGGTTCTGAGTTGCCAATCACTAATCAACCAATCACCAATAAACCAATCACCAGTCAACCAGAGATCCAGTCAACCAATCACCACTCAACCTACCCATGCGCATAATGCTCTTTGCCATCCCGGTGTTTTTCCTGCTCATCGGGCTGGAGCTGCTCGTAGCGCGGCTTCGAAATACAAAACTGTATGCATTGCCCGATTCCGTAACCAATCTGAGTTGTGGGATACAGCAACAGGTAACCGGCGTGCTGTTTAAAACCATTTTGTTTGCCGGGTATGTTTGGGCATACGACCATCGTTTGTTTACCATTCCAGAAACCTGGTGGTCCTTCGTACTGGTATTCATCGGCGTGGATTTTTTCTACTACTGGTTTCACCGTAGCACGCACGAAATCAGCGTGTTGTGGGGCACGCACATCGTGCATCACCAGAGTGAGGAGTACAACCTGAGTGTGGCGTTGCGGCAATCGGCCATTCAGGCCTTCGCCAGCAATTTCTTTTATCTACCGCTGGCATTTTTGGGGTTTAGCCCCACGTCCTTTTTGGTGATGGCTACCTTTCAGACCTTGTACCAATTCTGGATACACACCCGTACGATTGGGAAAATGCACCCAGTATTTGAGTATGTATTCAATACGCCATCGCACCATCGGGTACACCACGGCATGAACCCCAAATACCTGGACCGCAACCATGGCGGAACGCTTATTCTTTTCGACCGCTGGTTTGGCACCTTCCAAGAGGAAGAGGAGGAGCCCGTGTACGGCGTAACCGTTCCGCTGGCAAGCTGGAACCCGGTTTGGGCGCAGGTGGACTACTACGCCTGGCTCGGTCAGCGATTGGCGCAGGCAAACTCCTGGGCCGACCGGATGCGAATGCTTTTCCGCAAACCGGGCTGGATGCCTGCTTCACTTGGGGGCTCGATAAAGGCCAAACCCGTGTCGGCCAAAACCTTCCACAAATTTGAAACGGCGGTCACACCCCGCCTCGCTACCTATGTTTTGGTGCAGTTTGTCATCCTGCTGGTGGTTACGTTTTTATTCCTCAAGACCGCGGGCGACACCCCCGGCATGAGCAGCCAAAACCTGGCACTCACGGGTTGGATTGTGTGGACCACTGGGAGCCTTGGCGGGCTTTTAGAGGGCCGGCGTTGGGCTTGGGGCTCGGAACTGGGGAGATGGGTGGCGGCGGTGGCGATTTGGTTTTGGCTTTTGTAAGTTTTGGGGTGATAACTTTTAAAAAATGAGGACAGTGGTATTCCTTTGGTCATCATCTTTGCCTTCATGTTGTGCCACAATAGCGTTGTGTTAAAAAACCAAGTTTCCATGTTCCAAAAACTCCTCCAACGCTACCGAGCCTGGCGATACCAACGCATCATTTCTCAACAAGATTTTCGCTCTAAAACCGTGGCGGAAATTTTCACCGAAACCTTTCAAAACCGGTATTGGAAAAGCAAGGAATCTGTGTCGGGGGCTGGTTCCGAACTGGGTCGAACCGAAGTACTACGGGCAAAACTCCCTGACCTGTTGCGGCAATTTGGCATTCAAAGCCTTTTAGACCTTCCTTGTGGCGACTTCAACTGGATGCAACATGTTGACCTTCAAGGGATTCATTATACCGGTGGCGACATCGTGGAAGCGCTGGTGGAGCAGAATCAAGCACAATACGGCAATGCACAACGAACCTTCCTTCATCTTGATTTGCTCAAGGATGCGCTCCCAGAGGTTGATTGTGTGCTGATCCGCGATTGCTTGGTGCATTTTTCCTACGCGCATATCGAGCAGGCGATGGCCAATTTGAAAAAGAGCAACATCAAATACATGTTGATTACCAGTTTTCCCGCCCTGAAAAAAAATGAGGATATCCAAACGGGGTATTGGCGGCCCCTCAACTTGCAAAAAGCGCCCTTTTTCTTTCCCGAACCTTTGGCTGTCCTACTGGAAGAATGTACGGAAGCAAAGGGCGCCTTTTCGGATAAATCGCTGTGCCTGTGGGAAATTGTACGCTAATTTTTCCCCACTTCCCGTATCAAATTTGGATAATCTGTGATAATCCCATCCACGCCCAGCCGGATGAGAAGACGCATTGATTTCACATCATTCACCGTCCAGGGCACCAGTTTCATTTTTTGGGAACGGCATTTTTGAACCAATGCCTTGTCGACCAGTAAGTAATACGGGCTGTAAATAGCGGGCACAAAATCCAATCGGGCCATATTCGACTCGATACTGTTGGCGTTTTCGATCAGGAAAGCTAGTTGAAAATCAGGGGCCTGGCGGTGCAATGCATTGAGCGCGCGCACGTCGAACGACTGTACGGTAGCCAATTTCTGCAGGCCCAGGGCGCGAACTTCAGCCACAACCAATTGCACAAATTCTTCCACAGGCGGATGGCGCAGCCCATCCCACTCAGGCTGGCTCTTTATCTCGATGTTCCAGCGGATATCTGGGCGAATTGCACGCACCGCTTCGACCACTTCACGCAGGGTAGGCTTGTAGGTTTTGAGCTTTTGTTGTTCGGGGAAACGTGCATTCCCTTTGCTGCCACAGTCGAAACCCCGGATTTCAGAGGCTGTCATTTGATAGATCAGGAACTTTTCTGCCTCCTTGATTCGGATGGAATCGCCGTTGGGTTGCAGGCAAATGGCGGGGTTGAACCAGGGTTCGTGGCTCACAATCAACTGTTTGTCTTTGGAAACCGCCAAGTCGAGTTCGAGCGTTTTGACACCCGGAAATTCAAGCGCTTTCAAAAAAGCGGGCAGGGAATTCTCAGGCAATAGCCCGCGGCAACCTCGGTGCCCTTGCCAGTCAAAACCGGAAGGGATGGCCACAGGGCGGTTTTCTGTGGTTTTGCACGCAAGAAAAGTAAGCGCTGTAATAATCATGGGCAGCAGTTTTGCGCCTAAGTGGGTTATAGAAGTGTAGTCCTGTTTCATATATCGCCAGTGGTTTTACCTTTGGGCGAAATTGACCCGAACTTCTTGAAACACGGGAGTTTTCAAGGTTAATTTTTCAACAATTGACTACATTCATCACATTGGCCACATTTTCACTTTGACCACATTGGCCACATTTTAAAATCGGCCACATTCATCAAATTCAAATAATGATCGACGTAAAGCAATTCCTGTTTTCACTCCCGGAAAAAGTCGCACCAGAAGCGGTGGAGGGCCTCAGCACCCTTTTCCATTTCGACGTTTCGGAGGCTGGCCAGTTCACTGTAAAACTGGACAATGGCAAATTTGAGGTCCTGGAAGGACTTGAGGGCGACCCAAACTGCAAAGTGACCACCAGTGCAGAATCGTTCTCTAAGCTACTTTCCCGCGAGCTCAATCCGATGATGGCCATGATGACCGGCAAACTAAAAATCAGCAACCCCGGCGAAATGCTCAAGTACGCCAAGATGTTTGGTTTGATGTGAGGCGGTTTATGAATTACGAATTACGAATTACGGTACTCGGAGCAACGTCAATCGTAATTCGTAATTCATAATTCGTCAATCATCATCCCCCCAATCATAAACGTCGCCATCTTTGAGGTCGTCTATTTCACGACGTTCCTTTTTAGTGGGTCGGCCAGTGCCACGCTCCCGTTTTTCGGTGGTGGGCGTGGCATTTGAGAACCAGGCTGCGTACTTGGTTTTTTCTGCTTCGGGTGTTACGTCTTCGTAGCAGGTGACCGCAATAGCCGCTCCTACCCGCTTCTCTATCAGGGTTTTAGCACGAAATTCGAAGTTGAAGCCGTTTTTTTTGACCACCACAATTTCGCCCTCCCCAATCTGGAAAGAGGGTTTTACGGACACACCCGCCACTTTTACTTTCCCACCTTTGCAGGCATCGGTCGCCAATGTCCGGCTCTTGAAGATACGAATGCTCCAGAGCCATTTGTCAATTCTAATTTTGTTCATGTCGAGAATACCTTTTCATATTGGTCAGATTTTGCTGAAAAGGTAAAGCGGTTTTTCAAGTCGTCGTAATATTACCCCGAATCGGACTGAAATCGCTGCGGTATGGGCAAAAAAAATGAGGCAGTGCCACCACAGCACTACCTCAGCCCTAACCAAATAAAACCAAATTATTCTTTCGCTAAATTACTTTCGTGTCCCAAAGGTAAAACAGCTTTGTGTCAAAACTACAACAAGCAGCAAAAAAAATTTAAATTTTTTTTTCCACGGTTCTCGTTTTTCAAGCACAATGCCAATGCCACATGCCGACTTGATTTTGCAGAATAAAACAATCTCAAAACCTTATTCCAAAACAACCCTGTTTTTTACTTGATTTTTAGAACATAATTTTATTTTTGAGCAACATGAAAAATCGCGTGTTTCGACATCTTTTTTGGACAAAGGTCCCAATCACCCTTTATTTCATTTTTACACTAACCCCCTACGCTTCCGCACAAACCAAAGAACACGAGGTCGACGCCCTTTTTATCGACCGAATCTACGATCATAGCCTTACCGACAGTCGTTGCTACCCCTGGCTCGAATACCTCAGCCTGCAAATCGGCCACCGTTTGAGCGGCAGCCCAAGCGCAGCCAAAGCCGTCAAATGGACCCAAAGTATGCTGGATACCCTCGGATTGGATTCTGTATGGCTTCAGCCTTGTATGGTACCACACTGGGTGCGTGGTGAAGCCGAACAAGTGCATGTAATTGGCTCCAAAAAGCAAGGAACTTACCCACTAGCGGCCCTGGCGCTTGGCGGATCGATTGGCGGAAAAGTGCAGGCCGAGGTTGTGGAAGTCAAAAGTTGGGAACAACTTGACCAAATGGGTTCAGCCGCCATCAAGGGCAAGATTGTGTTTTATAACCGCCCGATGGACGCCACAAAAATCCGCACCTTCGAGGCCTACGGTGGCTGTGTCGACCAACGCGTAGGCGGCGCCTCCCGGGCTGCCAAATACGGTGCCGTAGCCGTGCTCGTGCGTTCCATGACCCTCCGGCTGGACGATTACCCGCACACCGGCACCATGCACTACGATTCAGCCTATACACTCATACCTGCTGCGGCCATCAGTACCGTGGCCGCTGAAAAACTCAGTCAGACCCTGCGTGAAGAGGGCCGAGCAAAAGTGTCCATTCAGTTGAATTGCAAGACTTTGCCAGATGAACCTTCCTACAACGTCATTGGTGAAATTCGCGGATCCTCAAAACCCAACGACATCATTTTGGTGGGTGGGCACCTCGATAGCTGGGATGTGGGGCATGGCTCGCACGACGACGGCGCTGGGGTGGTACAAAGCATGGATGTGCTGCGGGTACTCAAAACATTGGGCTACAAACCCCAACACACCATCCGTTGCGTACTGTTTATGAACGAAGAAAATGGGCTACGCGGTGGCAAGGCCTACGCCAAGGAAGCCGAACGCAAAGGCGAATACCCATTGGCCTCCATCGAAAGCGATGCGGGTGGCTTCACCCCCAGAGGTTTTTCGTTTGAAGGGAATGAAAGCGTTTTTGGAAAATTTTTTGACAAGCTGGAAACCTTTGCACCGCATTTTGAACCCTATGGATTGAAATTTACCAAAGGTGGCTCCGGTGCCGACATCAGTCCGCTACGCGGAATGAATGGTTTATTGAGTGGTTATTCACCTGATTCGCAGCGATATTTTGACTACCATCACGCCGAAACAGATACCTTCGACAAGGTAAACAAACGCGAGCTCGAACTTGGCACCGCCAGTATGGCAGCGTTGGTGTACCTAATAGACAAATACGGCTTGTAACGGTTTACGGTACACGGTTCACGGTTCACGGTACACGGTGCACGGCCAATGGGGCATCGTAGCCCGTCTGCTATAAACCCTAAACCGTCCACCATGCACCGTAAAGCGTGTACCGTTAACCGTGTACCGTCCACCGTGTACCGTGTACCGTAAACCGTCCACCGGGTACCGTGTACCGTAAACCACAAACCCTATGCTAAAAATTGCACTATCTGACGACCAAGAGCTTTTTATCGAAAGCCTCTGTGCCCTGTTTGCCAACACCAATGGCGAGGTAGAAGTCATTTGGACGGCACGAAGCGGGGAGGAAACGATTGAAAAAGTTCGGGAACAAAAGCCCGATGTACTGGTGCTCGATTACTTTTTTAAAGGCAAAACCCTGGATGGGGGCGAAACCTGCCGGCAGTTGCTGGAAGAATTTCCAACACTCGGGGTGTTACTGCTCAGCGTCAGCTGCGAAATGACGGTCATACGCGACGCGCTGCAAAAAGGAGCCCGTGGATATGCATCAAAAGACATCAGCAAGGGTGAGCTCTTGCGTGGCATCCGGGCAGTAGCACAGGGCGAGTATTTTCTCGACCAAACAGCCATGGGTGAAACCATACAGTTCATAACCTCCGCGCAGCCATCCCTACAGCCCAAACCCCCAAAATCGCTGCTCACACCCCGTGAATTGGATGTGGCCATACCCTATGCCAAAGGAAAATCCGTACGCGAAATCGCAGAATCCCTTTTTATCAGCGAGGATACCGTAGAGAGCCACATCAAAAATATCCGCTCCAAAACCGGCGCAAGCAGTCGCTACGAAGCGGGCGAATGGCTGAAAAAAAATGAACTGTGGATGGATTAACCCTTTAAAATCGCAAGTTTCCGCTACTTTACTCAAGAGGCTTGCTACGCTAAACTTACCACTAAAAAATGATCCTCCTACATGGCGCTTTGGGTAGCGCAGCACAATTTAAGGCACTTTGTGCCACAAGGCCTGAACAGGAAGCGGTTTTCCCACTCGATTTTCCCGGCCACGGTGGTGCGCCTATCAACGAGCCCTTTTCCATGCAGCTTTTTGCCGATGGGGTCTTGAGGTTTTTGAATGAAAAAAACTGGGCACAAATTGATATTTTTGGGTACTCGATGGGTGGCTATGTCGCACTCTGGCTAGCCTGGAAACACCCGGAGCGTGTGCGGAGCATCGTCACCTACGGCACCAAACTCGACTGGAACCCCGAAGTAGCCGCAGGGATGAACCGAATGTTCGACCCTGAAAAAATCGAGGCCAAAGCCCCGCAACTCGCTGATTCTCTTGCAAAAACTCACGGCCCCGACAATTGGAAAAACCTTTGTCGCCTTACTGCAGATTTCCTTACCGACCTGGGAAATGGGCACGGAATAACACCCGAAGCGTTTGCAGCCATTCAATGCCCTGTTCGTATTGGTTGGGGCGACCAGGACAACGTGGTGACCGAAACAGAAAGTCGCCGCGTGGCCGAAGCCATTCCACAGGGCAGTTTTGAACTGTTGCCGGGTGCCAAACACCTCATCGAGCAAGTAGATGCCGCGCAATTGGCCCGATTTGTTTTTAGGTAAGGGTTGCGCCCCCACCCCCAAACAAAAAAGGAGAGATCTTTCGGCCTCTCCTCAGGAGCGTGTAAACAGTTTTTGGGAGCAGGTAAGCGCTTTTTACTTCGGCAGCAACACCGAGTCGATGGACTGAATTATACCATTCGACTGGTACACATCATAGGTAACGATATTGGCGGTATTGCCATTTTCATCTTTCACCATGATGTTGCGTGGACCGTTTGCCATAAACGTGAGGGTACCACCGCTCACCGTCTTCAGGGTATTTTGACCTTTTTTGAGCATCTTGCTAATCGCCTTGAAATCATAGCGACCAGATACCACGTGGTAGGTCAGCACTTTGCTCAGGGCAGCTTTATTTTCTGGCTTCAACAGGGTTTCCACGGTGCCAGATGGAAGGTTTTCAAAGGCGTCGTTGACCGGGGCAAAAACGGTGAATGGACCCGCGCCTTGCAGCGTTTCAACCAAACCCCCAGCTTTTACAGCGGCCACCAAGGTGGTGTGCGCTTTGGAATTAACCGCGTTCTGGACGATGTTTTTCAAAGGGTACATGGACTCACCACCTACCTGGACGGTCTGTTGGGATTGAGCGTTGAGCGAAAAGGATGCGAATGTGATGGCAAGCAACAGGCTTGCGCTTTTGAGAAGCGATTTCATGTTTGTGCTAAAAATGTTTGGTGAAAATGTGTTGAACTGGTAACGACATCATATACGCGGAAGTCGCCTGTTTCGGTTTTTTACCGACCCAGATTTTTAAAAACATCCACATAACCCACCCTCCGCACCGAGATTTATCGCAAAGCCTGTAACCAAATTTGTTATTTTTGTGTCTCGTGGTCAAACGCCTTTTTCAATGCCCGAATGGAATTTCGGGAGTTTATATGAGTGCAGCCATCACAGACGAAACGCTTATCCAACAAGCCCTAGCAGGCAGGCAGGCCGCATTTGCCACCTTGCTGAACCGCTATGAGCGTTATGCCTTTACCTTGGCCTTCCGTTTGGTAAAAAACCGGGAAGACGCGCACGAAGTGGCACAGGACGCATTCCTGCGCGCATTTCGATACCTGCCCGATTTTCGGGGAGAGGCAAAGTTTTCGACCTGGTTGTACAAAATCGTGTACTCCACCTCGCTCAATTTTTTGCGCAAACAAAACCCTGATATCCAATCACTTGACGATGAAACCCGCCCTATAAAAATCAAAGACGAAGGCTCCGTGGATGCCTCCCATGCGATGGAACAGCTCGATCGAAATGCCGCGCTTCAACAGGCCATTGGCCAACTTTCGTCAGACGATGCAGCCATCATCACCTTGTTTTACCTTTACGAGCACACACTCGAAGAAATCTGCCAAATCACCAACCTCACGATGTCCAATGCAAAAACTAAACTTTGTCGCGCGCGCCAACGTTTGAAGACCATCGTGGAAAATAAATACGCATCAGAACTGGTGTAATCTAATCAAACGAACCATGGAAAAGAATTTCATGCTTACCGACGAACAGCTTTGGGACTATGCCGATGGTTTCCTCGAAGCGGACGAAAAGCAGCAAATAGACGCCCATTTGCGCCAGCATCCTGCACAACAGGCACGGTTGGACGCGATATTGGCTGAAAAACGCGCCTTTGCCACAGTTCCATTGGAAAAACCCAATTCGGATTTTGCCAAACAAGTGATGGCCGCTTGGGTAGCCGAACAAAACCCGGTCAAGGCAAGCGTTCCAGCCAAAGCCAAAGGTCAGGATTGGGTCCTGTGGGGCATTGCTGCGGTGATGCTTGCCATGTTGTTTGTGCCATTATGGCTGGCGCCCAGCGCGGCACCAACCGACCTTTCATTACAAATCCCAGAGGAATATATGCCACAATTGCAGGTCCCAGCATTCGACTGGCAAGGTTTGTTCGGTAGTGCATGGCTGCGCATCCTGGTGCTGATCACGATGGCATTCATGAGCTTGAAAATTTTGGACAAATATTTGCAGGTGCGTACTTTGAGCCTTCAAGGCCACTAATTTTCAAGACCATCTCAATAAAAAGGGGATTCTGCCAGTTCGGAAAACCCTCCTTCGCCACGGCTACGGCGGGTAAAATGGCAAAAGACAAAAAGACGCTTTTTATACACCAGCCCCAATTTAAAGGCGGACCAAAAGAACTGACCAAGTTCATCTACGCCAACCTGCGCTATCCCAAAGAGGCGTTCGAGGCTGGGGTAGAGGGCACTGTCTTTATCGAATATGACATTGATTATCAAGGCAATGTAGTGGCCACCAGGGTGCTACAGGGCCTTGGCTACGGGTGCGACGAAGAGGCTTGCCGTGTGGTGCAAATGATGAAATTCGATGTGGAACGCAATCGCGGGGTGCATGTGCTGTTTCACCAAAAAGTAAAGGTGCTCTTTAAAAAACCGAAACAAGCGCCAGCACCGCCCCCCATCGCCCAACCTCAAATGCAGGTAGCCTATACGGTCACACCTGCGGCCCCCGTAGTACCCAAAACAGAAGAAAAGCCGACAGAAGTGACCTATAACTACACCATTCGGCTATAACTTCACTTCCCTTTGCCCACGATTTCAAAACGCTGCTCCAGGCGATAACCGTCCCGATCCACCAGGGCAAGGGTGTGTTCCCCTACGGCCGGTTGTAATGCCATCTGGTGAAAAACCGTGGTTGTACCTAGATAATTTCCATCCAAATGCCAGAAAATCTCCGCACTCCGTGAGCGGTGCGCTACCTGAAAAACCGTGCTGCCTAACTTTCCATCCAAATCCACCGGGACGTAAATCCGAGTGGGATGTTTGGGATAAATCAGCTGCATCGGGGTTTGGCTTTGGGCCGCCAGCGAGCCCTTACAATCCTCCCGAAACGGGGGCGGGGTCACGTAGCCCGGGTTTTTTCCCTTAAAATAATACTCCTCGATAGGCGGCAAAATAAACCAAGGGCGGTGCTGCATTACCGCTGGCGATTCGCATTCACTCGTCACCTGCCACATACCTGTTGGATCCAAGTGCAGCATTTGGTGGTACGGACAGGCCGCGGCTTTTAGACTTGCCTTTGGGACCCAAACCGTATCAGCCTCACAAATTTCACTGGCCCGGAAACCACTTTGCCGGCAAATGGGCACTTGTACCATATCATCGTAGGGAGGATCGAACCAACGAGCCTCCTGGGGAAGCTGCTGGAAAATTTCAAACAACACCGGTGCTGCCATGTCCACCCCAAGCAATCCGGGGCGACCCTCCCCATCCGCATTGCCTACCCAAACCCCCACTGCGTACCGCGGCGTAACCCCTGCCGCCCAGGCATCGCGGAACCCAAAGCTGGTGCCGGTTTTCCAGGCTACCTGCCGACTTGCCCGGAAAAGCTCCCATTCCCCGGCGCTATTGGGCCGTTCCACAGCGCGCATGGCTTCAAACGTATGCCAAATCGCCCCGGCGCTCAATAGTTCGTAATTGGTGGATTGGTGATTGGTGGTTGGTGCGCCGTGAGCCGTGAACCGTGAACCGTCAACCGTAAATCGTGAACCGTCCACTGTAAATCGAGGGTCCCTAAAATCGTCGGAAGCATAACGTCCGTTTCGGTCGTAAAAACTACCCAAGCGACGCCCCATACAGGCATAAGTGTTTGTAATATCAATCAAATTGGCCTCTGCGCCCCCCAAAATGAGGGTCAGTCCGTAATGCGAGGGTGGTTTGTTCAGAGTGCTCAAACCCAAACGTTGCAGGCCAAAGTGGAATTTTTCCAGCCCATATTGCTGCAATAACAACACGAAAGGCACATTGAGCGAACGAATCAAAGCCCGTCGGGCGGGCACAGCCCCGTCGTAGGTTTCGTAGTAATTTTCAGGACGATACTCCCCGAGTTGCGTTGGGACGTCGTGCAATAAGCTGTTGGGCATGATGTCCCCATTCTCCAATGCAAGGGCGTAGAGATACGGCTTCAGGATACTTCCCGTGCTGCGCGGCGCGGCAATCACATCCACCGATTCACCATGATCCTTACCAGCGCCCACGACATTGCCAACATACGCCAGCACCTCGCCCGTCGGCACGTCAATGATTACCGCAGCCAAGTTGTGGATATCGTTCCCACGGTACAACTCCTGACGACGGGCCAGGATTTCCGTGACACGTTCTTGCAGATTCTTATCGACCGAACTATGATGCCGAAACACCGTAGACCGTGCACCGTTCACCGTTGCAAGCATCAAACGATCCAGCAGGTGTGGGGCAATTTGGGGCAAAGGCAGCGGTTGTTCCGGCAAAGGTTCTTCTTTGGAATAATCGCACTCAGAGGCGGTGATTAAACCTTGTTCCCAGAGCTTTTGAAGTAGCCGGTTTCTTTTTGCCAGCAAAGCTGCCCGATTCCGCCCTGGGTGAATGAGCGCTGGACTATTGGGCAATACCGCCAGGGTAGCCGCTTCCGCCCAGGTGAGCAATCCCGGGCGTTTGCCATAATACCGCCATGAGGCCGCTTCAAGGCCCACCACATTGCCACCAAAGGGCGCATTGGAAGCATACAAACAAATAATTTCTTTCTTGGAATAACTCAGTTCAAGCCGGGTGGCCATGAACACCTCCACGATTTTTTCCCAAATGGTGCGCGAGGGGTTGTCGCGGGTCAAACGAATGACCTGCATCGTAAGTGTACTGCCTCCGCTCACTACCCGCCCATTTTTCACATTCAGCCACAACGCACGGGCAAAACTGATGGGATCCACTCCGGGGTGATACCAAAAACGTTTGTCTTCAAAAGCCACCACGCAATGTTCATATTTACTTGGCAATGAATCGCTTGTCGGAAAACGCCATTGGCCATCCTCGGCAATTCGTGCCCCCAGCAGCTCTCCTCGACGGTCTTCCAACACCACACTAAGCGGTTTTTGGAACAAGGGTCGGGGCAGGCAAAATAGCCACAACAAGAGTAAAAACACAAGCGCTGCTGTCGTTTTTGGGCGACGACGGGCAGCCTGAACAAGCAAGGAAAAGCGATGCGTTACGAACGCTTTCAGCTTTCCCTGTTTGAGGTTTTGGCGGAATGCATCAATGCTATTTTGGAACGGGAATTTCAATTGGTAAAATTTTGCCTCAAAAGTAGGGAAGCTCTAAGAAGCAAAGTGCGGGTTTTGAGCAAGCGTTGGGATTTGGGGAGGATTTGTAAAAAGAAGCGGCGGTCTCAAAAGTTGATTTGGTTGATAAAGTTGATGAAGGTTTATTTTTTGCACCCTAAAAGTGGACGACTCATGATTTTTTGAGCGCAATTATCAACCTTCATCAACTTTATCAACCAAATCAACTCGTGGGACCGCCGCTATCATCAATTCCTGCGCAAAGACACCGGCATGGAATCATCATAATCGCCCGTGAGTACTGGCGTTTGAACCCCTGCGGTGTAGTCGCGGACTTTGCCGTAAACGTAACCATAGAGTTCTTTGATGCTCACAATGTAGTCGCCATTGGTATCTGCGGCGCCTTTCATGCCACGCAATACAAAGTAAGTGAACACCCCTTGACGCAGGCCGTGATCTTCCAACGAAAGCTCCTCTGGTTTGGACGACATCAACAAAGCGATACCGCCATCGGTTTCTTCAAAAGCCTGGTAAAAACGCTGGAGCGATACCGGGGCCGGGCCTTTGGATGCCAGGGTTCCGCTGTAATCAAGCGTGCCACTGTGGCAAGCATCGGCGATACAAAGTTTGTGCTTTGCCTTGCTTTGCTTCAGGATTTGGCGTATTTCTTCGTGACGAAGCTTGTTGTTGTACCCGTCAAAATCAACCGGCAGGAAGCACCCCTCCAAACCGTGGCCGCTGAAATAAAACAACACTACATCGTTTTCGTCGGCTTTCAAAAAGAGGGTGCGCATGGTTTTGAGGATTTCCGAGCGGGTAGCTCCCTCATCCACCAGGATTGCGATTTGATCGTCGGGCAATGCGCCCCCTTCCGGGCTCTTGAGGTGCGAATAAAAGCGGAAGGCATCGTCGTCCGTGAATTTGAGCGAGGGCATGGCGGTGTATTTGCCTACCCCAACCACTACGGCCCAGATTTTTACGCCACTGTTTTGGTCTGTGCGTACAGGCTCGCTGGGCACGGCTTCGTCGGAATCGAGCTCCTTGATTGGCGAGCCATTCACCCAAACCGCACCATACACCCGGCCAGTTGCAAAATACATAACCCCTTCACCATAGGGAGCATTGTTGGACCATTCGCCCTCGTAACGGTCGCCATTGGCATAATAGCACACGCCGCGACCGCTTGGATAGCCCTCTTTGAACTCTCCCACCCAGCGTGAGCCATCTGGGTAATCGTAATACCCCTGCCCGCTGCGGCAATAGGTAGCGCCACAATTGCGAAGG